>JBPXJX010000810.1:0-1986 GCA_051715525.1 Bacteroidales bacterium | reverse complement strand
TGACTCGGTACACAGCTCCTTATATATTTCTAAGCCTTTTTGAACCGAAGTCCTAAGGTGATCGCTTCCGGCAACAGGCATACAGTGGTTCATGTAGTAAACGATAATGTTATTGCGAAGCAAAAGTTGGAATAGATGTTTCATCGTTTTTGCATCATCGTTAATTCCTTTAAGGAGAACAGTTTGATTTCTGAGCGTAATTCCTCTAGAGGTTAACTTATGGCAAGCTTGTAAGACTTCAGGTTGCAACTCATCGGGATGATTAAAATGGACATTAATTGCAAGGTATTTGCTCTTTGCCGGATCGTTAAAATCGGGGCGAATATAATCTGCAAGTTGATCGCATAGCTCATCGGTAAATACTTGTGGGCTATTTAAGAGCATTCTAGTACCGACTCTAATTTCGAATATATTTCCTAAAGAAACTAGTCTATCTAAAAGATAAAATAGCTTTTTGGTATCCATAAAAGGATCGCCACCAGTAATTAGTGCACCTCTTACATCTTCCATTTTTCGGATTTCACCTATTGCTTGATCTATGTCATCGTACGACATACTTTTACGATTTCGCATAACCCTACTTTTTTTGTAGCAAAAACGACAATAAGCAGGGCAATCGAAATGAGGCGTTAGTAAAACTCTATCGCGATAAAGCCTCTCCAATCCATATACTTTTGATGACTTCTTTCCTTCCTCGAATGGCGTTGTTGAACCGTAAGTAATTGCTTCTAGTGGTGAGGGTAGGAACTGCTTTCTTATGCTCTCATACTTCAGCATAAGCACTTTCAAGTATGGAGTAACTCTCATGGGGTTATCGGCAATAATTCCGTCGATAATCAACTTCTCAGCATTGTTCTTTGCAAAAAAATGAACAAATTCTTCATTAGTTGCTATTTGTTGCTCTTTAACCGCCTTTTCCATATAATTATTTTTTTGTGAGATAATGGTTAATGGGTAACAGTCAGTAACTTGAAGTATGAATGGATATATATTGTATAATACTCAAGCATAAGTTTAATAAGGAATGCCATCGATTTGTTACCCTGAAAATCTGAATTTTTTTGAAGAATTGAAGTATTTTTATTTGCAACGACTAAAGGTTTGATTACAAACTCAATAACTATCTTATTTTATTTTTAACCCTACAAAATCAATGTTGTTTCATGAGTAAATTCAAGCATTTTTAAATATCTTTATCATTGAATTAATTTCAGTAAAAATGCTGCAATCCATTATATTTCTTGCTATTGGGTTTTTATCTGGCGCACTTGCCATTTGGCTGTTTCATAAAGCAAGCATAAAATCTTCCTTTGCCGAGTTGGAAAAGCTTAAAGAGTTCAAAAGTTTGTATGATGATTTAAATACCCAGCTCTCCATCTCAAAGGATAGGTTGACTCGTGCAGATGAACAGCTAAAGTCTTTTCAAGCAGAGATTAATAGCGAGAAAATAGCACGAATGGAGGCAATTACAAAACTTTCGTCAATTGAAGCAACGCATAGCGAGTTTTTAAGGCAGTTCAATGGTTTAAGGGATGAGCGCGAGAAGATTTTGTTGGAGGTAAAGCAAACGGTTGACCTTTTAAATAAATCACGCGAAAGGGCTATTGAACTTGAAAATCAGAATAAATATTTGAAGGAGACGCTTGAGAAGCAAAAACAGGAAGCCGAGGAGATTGGCAAGAAGTTCACGAACGAATTCAAACTTTTAGCAGATCAGATTCTTGAAGATAAAACCCAGCGCTTTACCAAGATGAATCAGGAGAATCTCGACAGGCTTCTCAAACCGCTTGGCGAGAATATTATGCAGTTTCAGAAACAGGTGCAAGAGGTTTACGAAAAGGAGAGCAAGGAACGATTCTCATTAGGAAATGAAGTAAAGCAGCTGCGCGAGCTAAACCAAACCATTAGCCAAGAGGCTAAAAACCTTACCGATGCGCTTAAAGGACAGGCTAAAACCCAGGGTAATTGGGGTGAAATGATCCTTGA
>JBPXJX010000809.1:0-1456 GCA_051715525.1 Bacteroidales bacterium | reverse complement strand
TCTGCAATGCAGGAGGAAACACATGCAAAACAGTTCTTTAAGTTTCTTGAGGGTGGTCCAGTTGAGATTACTGCTACATATCCAGCAGGTTCAATTGGCACAACTGCCGAAAATCTAAAAGCTGCTGCAATGGGAGAACATGAGGAGTGGACCGATTTATATCCTCATTTTGCCGAAATAGCCGAGCAGGAAGGTTTTAAGAAAGTAGCAACAGCTTTTAAACTTATTGCAAAGGTTGAAAAAGAGCATGAGGAGCGTTATAAAAAACTATTAGAAAGAGTTGAGTCTGGTAAAGTTTTCGAACGTGAAGAGGATACCGAATGGGTTTGCCGTAAGTGCGGGCATGTGCATAAAGGAAAAAAGGCTCTTAAGAATTGCCCAGTATGCAACCATCCTGAAGCTTATTTTGAGGAAAAGGCTACGAACTACTAACTAATTCTAAATGTATAGTTAAAAAAAAGGTCGATGGGTTTCGACCTTTTTTGTTTTAAATCAATCTGCTTTAGCTAGTTTTGCAACATCAATCTTAATTAAATGATAGTAGATCGAAATATCGAAATTGCTGCAAGGATAATTAATGAAGGAGGACTGGTTGCTTTCCCAACTGAAACAGTTTATGGTTTAGGTGCAAATGCGCTTAACCCTTTGGCTGTTGCCAAAATCTTTGAGTTGAAGGAACGCCCTTCATTCGACCCGCTCATCGTTCATATTGCATCGCTAGATGACTTAGAAAAGCTAACAGTTAATTTAGATGAAAGGGGATTAAGATTAGCCAAAAATTTCTGGCCAGGTCCATTGACTATTGTTTTACCAAAAAGCGACCTTGTTCCTGATATTGTTACCTCGGGGTTAGATACGGTTGGTATTAGGATGCCTAACAACCCAATTGCATTGGAGCTGATTCGCAAATCCGGTTGTCCTATTGCTGCACCAAGTGCTAATAAATTTGGTAGGGTTAGCCCAACAACTGCTCAACATGTAAAAAAACAGCTTCCAGATGTAGACTATATACTCGATGGAGGTAAGGCTCATGTTGGGATTGAATCTACCATTATATCTTTAAACGAAAAGGGATTTGAAATACTTCGCCATGGTGTAATTACTCGCGAAGACATTGAGAAAGTAATCCCATTCCATAGCCAGAATGATGCGTCTGATAGTATTGTTGCGCCAGGAATGCTTAAATCTCATTATAGCCCAAACAAGCCGCTCTTCTTTTTAGGTGATAAACATTTAAATAATTTCTCGAGAGAAAATGGCGGCTTGCTTTCATTTAAAACTAATGATACGGCTGGTTATAAAATGGTTGTTGAATTGTCAAATGTGGGAGATCTGCGCGAGTATGCTGTTAATCTTTTTGCTGCAATTCATAAGATGGAAGATTCTGATGTAGAATACATAGTCGCTGAACCTGTTGAGGAACATGGTGTTGGTTTAGCAATTATGGATAGGCTTA
>JBPXJX010000808.1:0-8135 GCA_051715525.1 Bacteroidales bacterium | reverse complement strand
CGGCGTATTCTTCGCAAATAAAATTTTGAAAAAGTAAAACTATTATTAGTTAACTCATTAATTATTATTTGAGTTATTAAAAACCCTGATATTACAAAAAAAACATCTACCCCCAAATAACCTCCTGAAAGCCAAGTAGAATTTAAATGAAATATAATAACAGATAATACTGCAACAGATCTTAATCCGTCAATATCAGGCCGATAATCAGAAACTGAACTAGTTTTTTTAAAAAAGAAATCCCTCATTAACAACTATTTTCTGTACTAATACTGTTTAAAACAAAGCAACTTCTAATTAATGCTAAATTATTATGTATTAATAGTAAATAAATTTGGTTAAACTTTGTAATACTGTTTATACCAATTTATGAAATTACTGATTCCTTCCCTAATATTAGTTTGAGGTTTGTATTGTAATGTTTTTTCCAAATCAGTTACATCTGCCCAAGTTGCTGGCACATCGCCATTTTGCAATGGAAGAAAGTTTTTTATTGCTTTTTTTCCTAAAAACTCTTCGATAGCCTCTATAAAATCAAGAAGTTTAACAGGGTTGCTATTTCCAATATTATAAATCTGGTAAGGAGCTTTTGATGTAGAGGGATCTGGAGATATACCAGTCCATTCTGAATTTGTGGTAGGTGGATTATCAATAACCCTTACTATTCCTTCAACAATATCATCAACATAGGTAAAGTCGCGTTTCATATTACCATTGTTAAAAACATCTATTGGTTTTCCTTCAAGAATAGCTTTAGTAAATAGAAACAATGCCATATCAGGCCTTCCCCATGGACCGTAAACAGTAAAAAAACGCAAGCCTGTAGTAGGCAAACCATAAAGATAACTATAGGTATGCGACATCAACTCATTACTCTTTTTGCTGGCAGCATAAAGACTAATTGGGTGATCGACATTATGATGAGTTGAAAATGGCATTGATTCATTTAACCCGTAAACACTTGAACTACTTGCATAAGCAAGGTGTTTAACTCCGTTTTGCCGACAACCTTCAAGAATATTAATAAATCCAACTATATTGCTATCGATATATGTAAAAGGGTTTTGTATACTATATCGAACTCCTGCCTGAGCGGCTAAATTGCATACTTTATCAAACTTCTCCTCTTTAAATAATTTTAATATGGCCTCCCTATCTTCGAGTTTTAGCTGAATAAACCTATAATTATGAAATTTTTCGCTCCTTACGAATTTACCATACTCAATATTTTTCTTTAGTATTCCAACTATTTCAAGTCTCGAAAATTTTAGATTTATATCGTAATAATCATTAATACAATCTAAACCAACAACTTCATCACCTCTTTCAATAAATCTTCTTGAAAGATGGAAACCAATAAATCCTGCAGTTCCTGTAATTAGTACTTTTGCCATAATCTATTATTTGCAGATTAAAACCCTTATTTTTAACACTAAAGGGGGTTTTACACCCCCTCCCTTTTTAAAATGTTTATATATTGACAATTACAAGCTCCAATATTTAAACTTTGAGATTTTATTCTTGAATATTCCCTTTACATCAACAAAAATGCAGTCTTTACTTGCAATACTTTCAAACCAAGACTCATCAAGATTTAGATATTGATAATGACTAACGGCTGCAATTATAGCATCGTACTTGCCAGTAGGATTTGTAGAAAGTTTAAATCCGTATTCCTCTTGAACTTCATGCGAATCGGCAAATGCATCTATAACATCAATATTTGAGATACCAAACGATTGCAATTCTTTGTATATATCAACAACCTTTGAATTTCTGATATCGCTAACATCTTCTTTAAAAGTTACACCCATTATCAACACTCTTGAATCTTTGGGGTTTTTATCAGCAGCAATCATCTTTTTTACGGTTTGTTTTGCAACATAGCCGCCCATTGAGTCATTTATAAAACGACCTGCGCTAATAATCTGTGGATGATAACCTAATTCTTTTGCTTTATAAACAAGATAGTAAGGGTCAACCCCAATACAAGGACCGCCAACCAAGCCCGGGAAGAATTTTAAAAAATTCCATTTCGTTCCTGCAGCTTCTAGAACCTCGTAAGTATTAATTCCCAAACGATTGAAAATTATTGAAAGCTCATTCATGAAAGCAATATTGATATCACGTTGAGTATTCTCAATAATTTTTGCTGCTTCAGCTACCTTAATTGAACTGGCTCGGTGTATTCCAGCCTTGATGATTAATTCATATGTTTTTGCAATCTCTTCTGATGATTCGGGATCGCAGCCAGAGGTGATTTTCTTAATAGTTGTTAAAGTATGCTCTTTATCACCTGGGTTAATTCTTTCGGGTGAGAAGCCAACTTAAAAATCCTTAACAAAAGTTAAACCCGAAAGTTTTTCAAGTAAAGGAACGCAATCCTCTTCGGTGCAACCTGGATATACTGTTGACTCATAAACAACATAATCGCCTTTTTTCAGAACCTTGCCAACCGTTTCGGTAGCTGCAAGAAGTGGCTTTAAATCGGGAAGATTATGCTCATCAATAGGCGTTGGAACTGCAACAACATAAAATTTAGAATCTTTAATCTCGTCTAAAAGATGAGTATAATGAATATCACAACCAACAAAAGCTTCAGATTCAAGTTCACGGCTAGGATCAATACCTTTCCTCATCAAATCTACCCTATCAGGTTTAATATCGAACCCTACTACTTTTAATTTTCTTGCAAATTCTAGAGCTATTGGTAATCCAACATAGCCAAGGCCAATTACAGCAAGCTTTTCTTGTTTGTTTATTAGCTGGTTGTACATAATTGTTGTTTATTCTTTAGTTAGTAAACAAAATGGATGATAATCGCCTACAATTCCAATAGGTTTTGCATTACGAATATCGTAAACAGTTTGGATCGAAGGCTTTGAATCTGCCAACCCAAAACCTTTTCCATGAAGTATTTCATTATATGTTTTTGTATGAAGATCAGTAAACCCTTCGCTGAACTCAATCTCTTTACCCTCAATCATTATTGAACGATATGTTCTTTGTCCTTTAAGTTTTACATCACTGGGTACGTCATTATAGTCTACGCTTAAGAACCATCTTACACGTGCTCTCTCAAGTTCAAGAAAACCAGCGCTTTTATTGTCTTTTGATATATGAACAATATTTGTTTTTACATTTCCAAAAATCCAGTTAAGCATATCGAAAAAGTGAACACCAATATTAGTGGCAACGCCACCAGATTTATGTATATCACCTTTCCAGCTAATATCATACCAACGGCCTCGGCTAGTAATATAGGTTAAATCTACATCATAAACTTTATCCTTGGGGCCTTCATCAATAGCGCGCTTTAGTTCAATTAAAGCTGGATGTAATCGAAGCTGAAGTACAGTGTAAACATGTTTATGAGTCTCCTTTTCAATCTCTTGAAGCGCGTCAATGTTCCATGGATTAAGGACTATAGGCTTTTCGCAAATAGCATCAGCACCTTGTCGAAGAGCGAAACGAATATGAGAGTCATGTAAATAATTTGGTGTACAGATACTTACATAATCAATTTTTACTCCCTGCCTTTTTAATTTATCGATATGTCTATCGAAGCGCTCATACTCAACAAAAAAATCAGCATTCGGAAAAAAGCTATCCATAACTCCTACACAATCATGTCTATCTAATGCTGCAAGTAAATTATTACCAGTATCCTTTATTGCTTTTAAGTGACGTGGTGCAATATAACCAGCAGCTCCAATTAAAGCGAAATTATTCATCCTTCAATTATTAACTAACCCAATTTAAATGATTTTATATTTATATAAAAGGATAAAAATCAACTATTAGATTATCCTTTTTTAATTACTCGGTTATCTTTTAACAAATAGGCATTTTTACTCTCTGGTCATATAGCCTCGCCATTTTCATCAAAATTTAAGCGATGTCCAAATTCGCTCATCCATCCAACATGGCGCGATGGATTGCCAACAACTAAAGCGTAAGGTTTTACATCTTTAATGACAACGGCACCTGCCCCAATGAAACAAAACTCACCTAGAGTGATCCCACAAACAATTGTTGCATTTGCGCCTATTGAAACGCCATGTTTTACATATGTCTTAAGGTATTCACTCTTACGATTTACTGCACTTCGAGGGTTAATTACATTAGTAAAAACCATTGAAGGGCCTAAAAAAACATCGTCTTCTCAAATAACTCCAGTGTATATTGAAACATTGTTTTGTACCTTAACATTTTTCCCAAGGACAACTCCAGGTGACACCACAACGTTTTGACCAATATTGCAATTCTCTCCTATTTCACAGCCCGACATGATATGGCTAAAATGCCAAATCTTGGTTCCTTTGCCTATCTTACAATTATTGTCAATTACAGCTGTTTCGTGTGAGAAAAACTCTTTTTCCATCTATTTAAAGTAGTTTAGAATAGTGTCGCAAATATACTTCAGAACCTCTTCTGTTAATTCAGTATGCATTGGTAGCGAAAATACAGATTCGCATAACTTGTCTGAAATTGGAAAATGTTTATTTAATGCGTCTTTCTGATATACCTCAAATGCTTTTTGGGCATGCAGTGGTACTGGGTAATATATCATTGCAGGGATACCTTTATCTGAAAGGTATTTGATTATGTCAGTTCTATTCCCATCAACCAATTGTAAAGTGTATTGATGAAAGATATGACTTGACCAAGATGCACGTTTAGGAGTGATTAATTGTTTACAATCCCCCAAGTGTTTATCGTAGTAATCTGCAGCCTTAAGTCTATTGGAGTTATATTCATTAAGGTATTTCAATTTAACTTTTAGTATGGCTGCTTGGATTGTATCGAGCCTAGAGTTAACTCCAATCTTATCGTGATAGTATCGGACCTTCATGCCATGGTTCGATATTGATTTTATCTCTTCAGCAATTGCATCATCGTTGGTAAACATTGCTCCTCCATCGCCATAACATCCTAAGTTCTTTGATGGAAAGAATGATGTTGTTCCAATATGTCCAATTGTCCCAGCCTTAGATGTCTTTCCATTGGAATGGAAGTAATCAGCACCAGTTGCCTGAGCAACATCCTCAATTACATAAATATTATGCTTATTAGCAATAGCCATAATCTCATCCATATTGGCGCATTGTCCGAACAGATGAACAGGTATTATTGCCTTTGTTTTCGGGGTAATGGCCTTTTCGAGTAACGATGGGTCAATTGTGAATGTACTTGGGTCAACATCAACAATAACAGGAACCATACCAAGTAAAGCAACCACTTCGACAGTGGCTATAAAAGTAAAATCGGGTGTGATTACTTCATCACCCGGTTTTAGGCCAAGGGCCATTAATGCTATTTGAAGGGCATCTGTACCGTTGGCGCAGCTAATAACATGCTTTACGCCAAGATACTTCGCCAATTCGTCTTGAAAATGACCAACCTCTTTACCCTTAATAAAAGCTGTATTATCAATTACTTCTTGAATAGATGAATCAATCTCTGTTTTAATCTTAAGGTATTGACCTTTTAGGTCACACATTTGGATTGAAGATTCCATCGAAATTAATGTTATTTGGCGTAGCTAATTGCTCTCGTTTCACGAATTACAGTAATCTTAACTTGACCAGGATAAGTCATCTCATCTTGAATTTTCTTAGCAATATCAAATGAAAGCTTTGCAGCATCCTCATCGCTAATTTTTTCGCTACCAACAATTACTCGTAGTTCTCTACCTGCTTGGATTGCAAAGGTTTTTAGAACGCCAGGGTAAGAGTAAGCCATATCTTCCATCTCTTTCAGACGCTTGATATAAGACTCAACCACCTCGCGGCGAGCACCTGGGCGGGCACCCGAAATAGCATCACAAACCTGAACTATTGGTGCAAATAAGGTTGTCATCTCGGTTTCGTCGTGGTGAGAACCAATTGCGTTACAAACATCAGGTTTTTCTTTATACTTCTCGGCTAATTTCATTCCAAGGATTGCGTGTGGCAATTCTGGCTCATCATCGGGTACTTTTCCAATATCGTGTAAAAGACCTGCTCTCTTAGCCGTTTTAGCATTTAAACCAAGTTCAGTAGCCATTATCGCGCAAAGGTTAGCAACCTCACGTGAGTGTTGAAGAAGGTTTTGACCATAAGATGAACGATATTTCATCTTACCAACCAAACGAATTAATTCTGGATGTAATCCGTGAATTCCAAGATCGATTGAAGTACGCTTTCCTACTTCAATAATCTCCTCCTCTACCTGTTTTTGAACCTTTTGAACCACCTCCTCAATACGTGCTGGGTGTATACGACCATCGGTAACAAGTTGGTGTAATGCTAAACGAGCAATCTCTCTACGAACTGGGTCAAATGCTGAAAGTATGATAGCCTCTGGGGTATCGTCAACAATGATTTCAACACCAGTTGCAGCTTCAAGAGCTCTAATATTACGACCTTCACGACCAATGATTCGACCTTTAATCTCATCAGAATCGATATGGAAAACAGTAACGGAGTTTTCAATAGCAGTCTCAGTGGCAACGCGCTGAATAGTTTGAACTATAACACGTTTTGCCTCTTTATTAGCAGTGAGTTTAGCCTCATCCATAATTTCATTGATAGATGACATGGCAGCTGTTCTTGCCTCAGCCTTTAAAGAATCAACTAGTTGATTCTTTGCATCTTCAGCCGATAAACCCGAAAGAACTTCTAGCTTTTCAACTTGCATTTTATGCATCTTCTCAAGTTCTTCACTCTTCTTATCAACAAGTTCGAGTTGAGCAGTAAGATTGTCTTTAATTACATCTAACTCTTTTTGTTTACGTAATGCCTCTTCGAACTTTTTAGCAGTTTCAGTCTCTCTTTGTTTGAACTTATTCTCAGCCATAGCCATTTTAGAATTCTTCTCAGCAATTACCTTATCATGCTCAGATTTAAGCTGTAAGAAACGCTCCTTTGCCTGAAGGATTTTCTCCTTTTTAATCACCTCTGCCTCTGCTTCGGCATCCTGAATAATGTTCTTTTTTCTACGCGCCAGTAACATGTTCCAAAGAATGTATGAAATGACCATTCCTACAACAAGCGTTAAAGCGGATATAATTATCGTGTACTCCATAATTTAGTTTTAGTTATTGATACTAATATATAACAAAAGATGCCCGCATTAATTCCCTTAAGTTTTATGAAACCCCAATTAGACATGGGTGGATAGGCCGCCAGCTTCAGACTTCCAATGTTCCAACTAAATGGAACCCGACTAGCGGGTAAGGCCTGTCTTAGGTTGGCATAAGTCCTTCTCCAATTTTTGTAATGTTGAGTTTCGCAAAAATGTTAAGGGAATAATGCGGGCAATACTATTTTAAAGAACTTATATTACTCTTCTCTAGATACTCACCAAGCCATTCGTCTAATTCTGTTAGCTCATCAACCACAGGTGAAACGTCAAATTTTGTCTCACTTTCAATTAACTTAATAACAAACTGTAAAGCTGCCATCGCCAAAAAATCCTGCAAGTCCTTATCTGTATAGCGTTGTTTATACTGAAGAACTTTCTCATTAATCATTTTTGCCGCCTTACGAATCTTCTCCTCATCATTACGGTCGATTTTTAAAGGATAATACCTGTCAACAACATTAACGCGTATAGAAAGTTTATCCTCCATAAAATCAATCTTGGTCTATCTGTTTAGCAGAGCAATGCATTTGTCAATTTCCCGCACAATCCTGTTTACTTTAATCTTTGCATCATGTACTTCTTGCGTTGTAGCCTGAAGCGATTTTGCAAATTTCAACCGGTCGTAGTGCTCTTTCAACTCAACATAAGCTTGCTCTTTATCAGCTAATTGCTTTTTAAGCTCATTATTCTGATCGAGCAGCAACTTGTTCTCATGCTTCTCTTTGTCTAAAGCTGAAACAAGTAGTTGAACCTTTTGTTTAATTCGTAAACTTATATTATTCTGTTGAACACTCATTACCTAATTAAAGTTTTACAAAATTAAGATTGCTTTGTCAAAAAACAAAAATATTAAACCTTTATTTGAGTTTGAATGTCGAAATAAATTAGCTTTAGAACTTTGAAAAATGGCATATATGAGAGGGATTGTATTTTTATTAGCTTCTTCATTTTTAATATCTTGGCATGCTTGTTACAGCCAAGCAAAACAAGAAAATAACAGTTTCACT
>JBPXJX010000807.1:0-4329 GCA_051715525.1 Bacteroidales bacterium | reverse complement strand
TTGCGTTGTTCCTGTGAAATGTTTGTTATACCTAAACTTCCTCCGCAGCAAAGCGAGTTCTCGCGGCTATTGCTAGATTCGACAAGATTTCCTGCAAAACCTAACAGTTCGCGAGGTTCATCGTAAACGCCAAGTCCACGGCCAAGCTCGCAAGGATCATGGTAGGCAATTTGAAGATCGGATTTGTTGAATTGCAATTTCGATTCCTTAGCGAGCTTAAGCAGGTACTGGCTATGGTGATAAATTGGGATTTCCAGTTTATAGCTATCGTTAAATACTTTAGCGCAGATAGGGCAGGAGGTGACCAAAACCGTAGCTCCGCAATTCTCTATCAGCTTAATATTGTTTTCGATTAGCTGCTTTGCAGCATTCTCTTCCCCCGAAAGTTGTAATGGACGACCGCAGCATACACTTCCATCCATATCGATAAAACTATAATCAACACCTGCCTTTTCGAATAGAGCGAGCGTTGCTTTATATACCGAGGGGGTTAAATGGCCCATGCATCCTGCGAAGTAAGCAACTTTAGCCTTTTGATATTTGTACCCGTTTATGTATTTGTAGCTTTCAGCCCCAAAAAGTTGCTGCTCTTTACGGGTATTAACTCTTATTGAGGCAATATCGATACCAACAGGGCAAAGCTCATCGCAACGCTTGCAGGCCATACAGGAATCGATAAGGTTTTCGCTTGGCTTATCGTACCTCAGCGATTTGATAAAATAGGTTGTTTGGGTACTTACAATCCCCAAATCAGATCCTAGTTGGCAGGCATCAATGCAAATACCGCATCTTGAGCATGAACTCAACTCAACTTTGGTAAACGAGGTATGTTCTTCTTTTTCTTTTACTCCGTATTTGCGAAGGAATATCAACAAAATCTCAGTTGGGATATGCATGTACCTGCTGAAAGGCAGAAGCACAAAAAACGCTCCTAATGCGAATGAATATGCCCACCAGAATGGATAGTAATAATGCTGAACGGGAAGGAATGTCATCATAAACGACCCAATGGTGTTGGTTATTGGACCTCCAGCATCGTAAAGCCCAGCGGTAACACTTTCGGCTAAAAGTCTTAATGGGAATATAAACCAAAGTGCAGTTAAGGCTAACTTATCAAAAGGTGAATGCTTGGTTGTGTTCTTCATTCCAAGCGGTTTACTGCGAAAACGCTTAAAGTAGGCTAGTCCAACTCCAGTAAGAACAAAAAGAAGGAGAAAATCCATTGCGTACGTGAAAAACAAACCATAATCGAGTGAAACTAAATCGTGCTCAAAAAATTCAAAGAAAATTGGGATATAGGGTGGATTGATTCGTCCATGAGTGAAAAACCTTGTTTCGAGGTTACCCATTACAATCAGCAAAAACCAACCAAAGGCAAGGCTCATGTGCATATAGCCTAGTAAGGTATTCTTTTTGAATATATTGCGATGAAGCAAACTCTCCATAAATACTTCCCAAATTGCTTTTGGCGTTTTTAAAGAGAAAAACCCTTTAAAGATTGTCTTTTTATCTTCCCAGCTAAAGCGTGATACCCAGTATATCCATTTTCCGAAGATATAAAATACCACAAAAACTAACCCAATGGTAAATGGTAGTACGAATGGATGGTAAGGTATATGAACTGCGTGTAAATCCATGGACTAGATATTTTGGTTTGCCTTACGAACAAGGCGAATAATATTACGGGTGTTAACATTTCTTGGGCAAGCCAATGTGCATTTTCCGCAAAGCATGCATTTTTCCGACTCGCTTATGGCAAGCTTATTCTCGCCGCGACGAATGTTATGACACATTTGCCTAAAGCTGAAATTTGTGAATTTACCAGCTGTACAAGTAGCGGTACAGCTACCACAAGCGATGCAAAGCAAAAAGCTAGGATCCTCATTGGCAATCTGATTTGATAAGCGCTGATCAGCCTTGTCTATATCCTGTATATGAACGCTTAGGGGTGAATATCCAAAGTTTACCATAACCTACTTCGATGTTAAGTACTTATGAACCTCAATGGCCGCAGAGCGGGCAGCGTTTACAGAGTCGGTGATATTATTTGGACCAGTGCAAGCACCTGCTACAAATACTCCTTCAGATGAGGTATGTGTAGGTTGAAGGTGATAATCCTTAACTCCTACAAATCCATCGTGATTTGGCTCGATATTGAGGTTTTTAAGAAGATTCTCTGTTGATGGTTGTGGCGACATGCCAACCATCAGTACAACCATATCAGCCGACATTTTCAGAGGTTTTGAGGCAAGCGTATCTTCCGATTTTATTTGAAGTCGACCACCATCAAGTTCGCTAGTTTCAGATAGACGACCACGAATAAAGGTTACGCCTTTAACTTGAGCCTCTTTGTAAAGTTCTTCATAACCGGGACCAAACATCCTTAAATCCATGTAAAAGCAATAGACCTCAGCGGTTGGAATTGCTTCCTTAATTTCAATGGCTTGTTTTACAGCGGTTACGCAGCAAACCTTTGAGCAGTATGGACGATTAACCTTTTCATCGCGGCTACCAACGCAGTGGATAATAGCAACCTTTTCAGGTGCTTTGCCGCTTGCCATTAATGGTTTGCCGTTTTGAGCAAACATCTTCTCGAGCTCGGCTGAGGTAATTACGTTATCGAAAATGCCATAGCCATACTCTTCCTTTTTGTTAGCAGGGAATAGTTCGAACCCGGTTGCAAGGACAATGGCATCTGCCTTTTTATTGCTGCCATTCGATTCAACTACAAATGCACCATTATCTCGCTTAACGCTTGTTATCAGAGTGTCTAGGCTAATATTTGTTTTTGAACCTATTGACTTTGTCATCGATTCGATAACCTCATTGGCATGCCTTCGATTGGGAAATAGCCTATCCCATTTTGCTGCGTGACCACCAAGCGAGGAATCTTTTTCGTAAAGATTTACTTCGTAACCAAGTCTTTCGAGCTGAATCGAGGTCTCAATCCCTGCGATTCCACCTCCAATAATTGCAACTGTTTTTGACATTCTTGCGTTGTTTTGCTGTTTTGCTGTGAGGCAGTTTGTTTTATAGTTCTTTATTTTCTGATATACAGCAACACTGCAACACTGCAACACCGCTGCACAAGTTAATAACCTATTCTACAAATTTCAGATTATTTGGAAGCTCTGGTTTACCAAGATCTTCACCATTCATTCCTTTATACTTCATGTCAGGATTGTACTCAACGCCAATTTTCTTTAACAGAGGTTCTACGTCTACCTGATGCATTTGGAATCCAATGACCCAGGGGTCGAAACCCAATAACAACCCAGCAAGTTCTTCATATGTTACAACAGGAATTCCATAGCCATTAGCATCGTAGGTTTTACCTTCCATCTCGGCAAGAGCGTATTGCCATCTATCCATGAAGAAGTTGCAGCCTGGGCAGTTAGTTAGAATTAAATCGGGCTGGAATTTCTCCATCGATTCAAACTTCTTTTTAGATGCAGCAATTGAGTAACCACGATTAGCCTGTACTAAATACTGTCTAAACCCAAATCCACAGCAATGTCTGCGTTCAGGGTAATCGATAACCTCGCCACCCCAAGCTTCAACCAAACCCGCTAGTACATGTGGATATTCTGCACCACCAACACCTTTTGCCGGAAACATCTTTGCGTAGTGGCAACCAATATGGTCGACTACTTTAAGGGGCATTCCGGTTTCCTTATTTATAAGCTTATATTTTGCTTTTTCAGCTATTTCATTTCGAAAGCGGTATATAACATCACTCGTATGAGCAATATTTTTAGGTTCCTCAAAATCACGACCAGTTGCCTTTTTGAGATAGTCTCTGGTTTTTTGCTTCTCCTCTGGAAAATGGTTCCAAGTATCAAGTATCTCGGTATAAATCCCAAACGATGTTACACACGATGGGTTATAGTTCTCGAAACCTGCATCTTGCATTAACGAGAAATTCCTTGCAACAACTGTTTGTATGGTCTCAAATGGAACTACTTCGGTATGATAACCAATGCCCGTGCAAGTTGTATGATGCTCGCTTTCAATTACCTCTTTACCTAATACATCACGGAGAATTTTTAGGTAGATATTTTCTGCTCCAGGAAACACCGTTTGTCGAATACAACTTCTAACATAATAAAATCTATCGTACGCAATCTCTTTTTGATAGTCGCTCCAGATTTTTCGCTTCCCCTCAATTTTCATGATCTTGTATGTTTTTCCTGATTATTAGTAGTATAAACATCCCTGAAGTAAGTGCTCTCTTTATCGGTTCCTATATCCTTATGCATTTCATCAGCTTTACGAGCCGAGTGCTCCTCAATTTTATCAAACCAATCCATACCACCTGTTACCTCAAAA
>JBPXJX010000806.1:0-2078 GCA_051715525.1 Bacteroidales bacterium | reverse complement strand
TGCCGCCTTCGAAATTCTAGCTATGGAAGAGCTTGTAACGGAGCTACCTCTAATCAACAAAATGTCGCCAGTTTGTAAATCATTTATTGAAAATTCAGATCCCATTTTATTTTGATTAAAACCGACAGTGTTATTAAAAGGTTTATAAGAGGGTTTCTTCACCAGCGTTAGAATATTCTTTTTTTCTGCAATTTGGTCTTCAATGTACCTGAGAGCAGTTAAGTTTTTTCTGTAGAGGGAAATTAAACTTTCATTTTGTGATGCCGCAAAAGTCACATTTTCTCTGAGCTTGAGTTTTAGGTTAAAAAGTGAATTAAGAGCAATTTCAGATTTTTTTTCGTATTCGTCTTGTGTGTATTGATTAGGATTCCAATTTTGAATTTTTGATAAAGTTTGGCGTAGAATAAGTTCATGTTTTTTACTAGAGGTTGTAAATGGGTGTAATTCGTTTAAGTCGGCATTTAAATCATTAGCAAAGCTTAGAAGTGACTCAGCTAATCCAACAGTACAAATGAATAATAAAAATAGTATAATCCTCATGGTATAAGTCTATTCAAAGTAAGTGCCTTGTTAGGGCTTCAAATAAAACAATATAGGGATAAAAGTAGCAAAAAATGGGTTAAGGTTGTCTGTTCTTTTGACAATTTTCAAAAGGTGTTTTTTGTAAAAGCTAACAATTAGCAGTTAAGAAAATCAATGAATTCGAAGTTTATTCGTGAATTTAGTTAAGGCCCAAAAAGGCTGTAAATGTTCAAAATATTCTCAATCATAAAGTTTTTAAAACATTATAGCCTATTTGGAAACACTAGAATTAGGCATTAAATTCGCAAGTGTTTTAATATTGGTTGGTTGTATGAATCTTAGAATTATCATCTTATTAATCTGTTTGAGTCTTATTTCTGAAGCTTCGCTTTTTCCGATCCATTTTGGTAAAAACACAGAAGTTTTGGTAATCGATAACCCTGTTGATGATGAAGTCGTTCGTCTTGGTATTTTAGGGACTGCCCAAAAAAGTATAGATATTATTACTCACACTCAAACAACCGGAGAATTTGGCTTAAAGATCATAGCAACTTTACGTGATCGAATGGCTAATAATGTAAGAATACGTTATTTATATGAAAAAATTGCCTCTATGGGAGTTGGAGAGACATCTGATCGCGCCGTTAGATTGTTAACAGATCAAGAATTATATAATCCAACTAAATCCAAGCTTATTATCAGCAGACCTTTGGAGAAGGTTTTTTCACCATTTACAATCACTGATTTATTACATGAAAAAATGATAATTGTAGATAAAGGGACCTCTAATGAGGTGTTACTTATTGGCGGGCGTAATCATGATGAGTTTGGTGTGACTTCATCCGATTTTACATTTGTCATTAGAAGAATAGATCAAACTAAACCGTATCTTGGAGATTCGTTGCAAGAACATTTTGATGATTTATATGGTATCTCGGAAAGATATTTCTCAGTTGAAAAAGCTAGAGTTTTGAGTCATAAGGAAAAAAAGTCTTATGTCGAAGATATAAATAGATTTCAGGTTAAAGTAGTGAGTGAAAAAGCAAATTCAATTCTTGATACTCTGGCATCGCCTGCGAAACTTTCTGATACCCCCAAAGAGTTTCAGTTTTTTCCAGATAAGACTCGTCTTGTGACAAATGATTTATTAAAAACTATTTCTGAAAACAGGCTGCCAAGAAATCATTTTGTAAGACGAGATCTGTTGCGAGATGATATTACTTCTTATTTTGCAGGGTTAGTTGAAAACTCATCAAGATTAGAGCTCACTTCCTATATTCTATCAATGCCCGATATGATTAAGGACTCTATAAGGGATATGCTTTCTCAGGGTGGGGAGTTCTTAAGTTACTCAAATGATGGTCTTGCTTATGGAAGAAAGCTTCCCCTGAAATCACTGGGAAATGCGGTTCATTCGATGAACATAGAATCTTATTTTGATTTTACAGCAAAATCTGAAGCCTCATCTGTAAATATGTTTACCTTAGATTCAAGCCAAGGGATGAGAAGGTCAGCTCCTATAGATTACAATCATCGAAAAGTAGCAGTGTTAGATA
>JBPXJX010000805.1:0-27134 GCA_051715525.1 Bacteroidales bacterium | reverse complement strand
TAGATTAACGACACTAAACTCCTTCGCAATATATACTCAACACTAGCTGCCAGCTACGAGAAGCTTGGGAATACACAGAAATCGGCTGAATACTTTGGCTTGTACACTACAATAACTCGAAATATTCAAAAGCAGGAGATTGAGAGAAAAGAAGCTGAAGCAAAGCTAAAAATTGAAGAAGCTCAAAGCAAAGTTCAAGTGGCTGTATCGGAAAAACAGCAAACCCAATTAGCTCTTGAAGAGAACAAGCAAACATTAACTAAAACTGAGCAAAACCTACAAGAAAGTAAAACCCTTTCGAGTATTCAAAAAAATCAGATTGACCAACTAAATCGAGAAAAAGAGTATCAACTATTGGTTATCCATAATGACCAGCTTATAAAGAGAACCTATGTAATTATCATTTTATTTACAATTGTTATTGCAGCTTTGCTATATGTAAGCCTAAGGAGTAAAAAAAGGGCTAACCTTTTACTTGCAAAACAAAATGATGAAATTACTGAACAACGCGATATGATAGAGCAGCAAGGATTTGAATTAGTAAAAGCTGTTGGTAAAATTGAAAAGCAGAACTTTGATA
Organism: Bacteroidales bacterium; assembly: GCA_051715525.1. Classification (GTDB taxonomy): domain Bacteria; phylum Bacteroidota; class Bacteroidia; order Bacteroidales; family Tenuifilaceae; genus UBA8529. The sequence goes on along the minus strand of JBPXJX010000805.1, from coordinate 26,554 downwards.
TCACCAGCAGCATTCTTTATGCTCAGCAAATCCAAGAGGCATTACTTCCCACTGACGAAAATCTTTACAAATATCTCCCCGATTCGTTTATCTACCTAAAACCACGCGAAGTTGTAAGTGGTGACTTTTACTGGTTTACTGGCTATTCGGGCAAACACAACGAAAAGGATAAAGCTCATAGACACCATATAAAGCTTAGTAATATTTCTGAAGATGAGAGTGGGTTTATTATTACAGCAGTAGATTGCACAGGACACGGAGTCCCTGGCGCTTTCATGTCGATGATTGGCTTTAATTTGCTTGAAACCATTTCGCGAAGCGGTGTGGTGAAGCCAAACGAGATGCTGAATGAGCTGCACAAATCGGTTCGTCACCTTTTAAAGCAAAATAAATCCGATAACCGCGATGGCATGGATATGGCCATATGTGTAATTAAGGAGAATGGCCGAAAGCTCGAATTTGCTGGAGCAAAAAATCCGCTGATCTATATCTCAGACGGAAAAATCAATCACATTAAAGGTGATCCAGTACCTGTTGGTGGTATTCAAAAAGAAACAAAGCGAGAGTTTACATTACATACTATCGAAATTACCTCGCCAACGTATGTTTATATCTTCTCCGATGGCTATACCGACCAATTTGGAGGCGATGAAGATTTAAAATTTTCGACTCAACAGCTTAAAAATCTACTTTTAGATATTCACTTACTGCCAATGAACGAGCAGAAAGAGATTTTAAACCAAAAAATTGTATCTTGGATGGGCGAAAATAAGCAACTCGACGATATCATCGTAATTGGATTTAAAATTGGCGACAAAAAACTTGAGATTTTATAACATGGTCAACAAAATTGGATTAATTATATCATTTGTTTTAACAAGTTTTCTGTTGAATTACGCACAGCAAAACCAATCGAATATTTATATTGATAGTTTAGGACAAATTTACGTTAAGACCAATGTGCCTGCTTACCTTTTTGTAGCGCCAGAAAATAGCAATAGCTCAAAAGTATTAATCCCAACAAAAGATACTCGTACAAACCCAATGGTTTTTGAAGGTAACGGAGTACAATACATCCAAACCACAGATGCTACTAATAAACCATTAACCTTCAAAATAATTGCCGATGGCATAGCCCCGAAGCTTAACATTAAATTCAAAAAAGGTTTATTGATGAGTACTGGCAAACGTTATTATGTTGATGAGGGCTCCGCCGCTGAAATTGAGGCAAAGGACAATTATTCAGGTGTGAAAGACGTATTTGTTTCACTCGATGGTGCTGATTTTAAGAACAGCCGTGAAGTATTGTTCGAAAAAGGTAATGATTATCGCGTTAGAGCCTTTGCAGTGGACAATGTTGGGAATATTAGCGACACAGCAAAGTATAGAGTTATAACAGCTGTAAACGCGATAGTGAAGATAAATAATATTTACTTTGACATTAATAGCAATAAGCTGAGGCCCGAGAGCAAAACCGAGCTAAATGATTTCGTTCAGGTACTAAACGAATATCCCGAATTAAGAATTGAGATTCGTGCCCACACCGATAGCCAAGGCGACTCGCAGTATAACATGGAACTATCTGAACGAAGAGCTGAAGCAGTAGTTGATTATTTAGTTTTAAAAGGGATATACCAATCACGTCTAACCTTTAAAGGTTTTGGAGATACAATGCCTGTAAATGAATGCATAAAAGGTGAAAAATGCTCCGAAGAAAAATATCAGGAGAACCGACGTGTTGAATTCAGAATACTTCCCATGAAATAACTAAGAATGCTAAGAACATTTGCTATATTATCTATTATACTTATCCCATTGAGTCTAAAGGCTCAAAACGATACTATACATCCACTAGTAAAGGATTCGAATGGTAGCGTGTTTATTAAATCTGGGACTAGGTCAAATATTTTTATTGGTCTTTCTGCTGATGGAAGTAGCAGTTTAAAACTTAAAACCGAGAGTGGCTCCGATGCTATCCAATGGAATGGTCATGGCTTTAAACACTTAACACGCTTCAACGCACAGCTAGGTCGCTGGGTTAACCTCGATATTTTTACCGATGCAATGCCTCCAAAAACAAAACTTGTTTATGACTCTAACAAGGGTATTCTGATTGATAGCGTATTTTACCTTTCGGGGCAAGGAATAATTGAGCTCAGCTCAATTGATCCCGAGGCAGGATTGCAAGGTATTTACTATACACTTAACGATGGTGCTGTTATACGTTACACAAATCCGATTACCTTAAAAAGTGAGGGCGAATACAAACTTAGCGTTTACGCAATAGACAATGTTGGTAATAAGGAGAAACCAATTAGAAAGACCTTAGTTGTTGATAATACACCTCCTCTCTCGCACCTCGAATTGGTGGGTGAAAAGTACGATAACATTGTATCGAACCGTTCGAGCCTTTCAATTAGAGCCATAGACGCCCTTGGAGTAAAGCAAACGTATTACATTATTGATAGCGGGAAAGTAATGTCATATAGTCAACCAATTAAAGCCGCTACAATTGACGAAGGTGAGCATACAATTCGATGGTATTCAGTAGATGATGTAGATAATATCGAAGAGACTAAATCATTCAAATTCTATGTTGATAAAACTCCTCCAATGGTTTTTGAGGAGATTGTTGGTAATACTTACATTGTTGCAGGTAAAGAATTTTCATCGGGACGAAGCCAGCTAAGAATTGTTGCTGTAGATAATAAATCGGGTATAAAAGAGATTAAGTACGCGCTCAACAACGACCCCTTCAAAATTTATGAAAGGCCAGTTTATCTCTCCGATATACTTGGCGTAGCAGCAATAAAATCCTTTGCCATTGATAATGTTGGCAACCAGAGCATCTCCGATACCAAAACGGAATCGTTTACTATGCCAGTTGTAGACATCACTGGACCGCAAATATCAAATAGTTTTATTGGCCCAAAAGTTACACTTCGTGATACCCTTTGGATAGGGCCAAAAACAAAAATTGCAGTATCATCAAGCGATTTTGGTGCTGGAGTAAACAGAGTTTCCTATAGGGTTAGCGGAGGTACTGAGCAACAATACACCTCGCCATTTTCTGTTGATACCGAGGGGAAACATGAAGTTGTGATCACTGCATTCGATAATGTAGATAATGTTAACCTTTTATCATTCAAGTTTTCTGTCGATAATAAAGCCCCAGTTATCAGCTATCACTTTAGTAACAACCCTTTCCGCTATGCGATTGAAAACGATGAGAAGATTCCCATTTTCTCAAAAGGATTAAAAGTTTATCTTGCTGCTACCGACGATATTAGCGGGGTTGAGAAATTAAACTACAGCCTTAACGGCTCAGCAGATAACCAGTATAGCACACCAATTGATTGGTTAAAACCGAATACGACTTACACGCTTATTATAAAATCTTTTGATGTTCTAGGAAATACTTCAGAACAAACAGTAAAATTCAGGATTGAGTAAATCTTAAGATTTTAAACACATTGTTTCACTGAGTTTCACTGAGAAAACCTACAAATAGCTATTTTTCCCTGATTCAATCTTTGTAAAAGGTGCAACAGCTCGCTGATAGATTCCTTGTACATAGGCAATCGCCATTCCATAATTGGTAACTGGGATTCCTGCCTCAATCGCTGGGCGCAAACGATTAAAAATCTGCTTGCGAGTAATCATACAGCCACCACATTGAATAACCAATGCGTATTCCTTAATATCACGGGGTAACTTATCTAAGCCAGCAACCACTTCGTATTCCAACTTTTTACCTGTAAAGTTGCTTATCCAACGAGGAATTTTAACGCGTCCAATATCATCACAAGAGGTGTGATGCGTACAACTTTCGAGTAGAAGAACCTTGTCGCCATCCTTTAGCTCCGATATTTTTGGAGTACCCTTGATATAGCTATCAAAATCGCCCTTAAATCGTGCCAAAAGGATGCTAAAACTAGTAAGTGGAATATCCTTAGGAATTGATGCATCGGCTTTAACAAATATCTGACTATCGGTAACAACCAAAGCTGGCTTTACACCTGTTTTCCGAAGGAAAGCATCAACTTCACGCTCCTTAAGAACAATGGCAACAGCATCGTTATCCAAAACATCACGAATAGCCTGAACTTGTGGAAGAATTAATCTGCCTGCAGGCGCCTCAACATCAATAGGCGTAATAAGTAGAACAATATCTCCGTAGGAGATTAAATCGCCTAATAGGGTTGGCGTTTTGTATGATGACTCGGGGATTGCAAGTTTGATGGCACCCACAATCGTCTCAATGCATTGAGGATTCGTTGTGCTCGTTTCAAAAATCTGATGCTTTGGGTATTTCTTTGATAATTCAACTTTAAAACCTTGTTTTAAGCGCTGAATATCGCTTTTGCTATGAACAAGAATAAATGGAGTATCTGTTTTAGAGAAATCATCAACTAGCATATCCTCGAACTTACTCCAGCTATTATCAGTTAAAACAAGAACTGCTAAATCAATATGATTAATTGACTCTAGGGTTTTCTCAACCCGCTTGGCTCCAAGTTCACCAACATCGTCAATACCGGCGGTATCGATAAGGATTACAGGTCCAAAGCCTGTTATTTCGAATGATTTTTTAACTGGGTCAGTTGTTGTTCCTGCAAAATCGGAGACAATCGCAACGTTCTGCCCAGCTAGCATATTAATTAGCGAGCTCTTGCCGTTGTTCCGTCGACCATAAATACCAATATGTGGTTTCGATTCTTTTCCCTTTTTCATCCCTCGTTCTTTGTACTGCAAATTAAACCAGAATTACTAAAATAAGTTTAAAGATGCCTAACTAATTAAAGTCTCGATACAAATCTATCCTATAAAAATTGAAAAAGAAAAAAAGTTTGTAACTTGCTTAATTCATCTCAAACCGTAAAACAAACGTTTAAAACCATAATTAACATGAAAGCAAGAATTATTTGTTTGATGCTAGTGGGTGGGATTCTATTTTCGTCGAACCCTGCATCGGCACAGTTTAAAGATTTATTAAACCAAGGCGTTAACAAAGCACTGGAAAGTAAGAAAAAGAAAGAGGAAGAGGAGCGCAAGAAAAAAGAAGCCGAACAGAAAAAATCTCAAGGACAACAGCAGAACCAGAGCGGAAATCAAACTCAAGGAAATTCAAACCCCGCAGGAAACTTCATGCAAAAAAAGATGATGGGCATGATGGGTATGAAAGATGTTAAGCACGAAACCGTTTACAACTTCACATCAAGCATGACCATGGAGATGCAAACTACAGACTCGTTGGGTAAAAAATCAGATAAAGTACTTTACACCACTTTCTTTGACAAAAATAGCCGTAGCTTTGCCATGGAGTTCGAAACAACAGATCAGGGAAGTAAGCAAAAACAGCAAAGCCAATTTATTTACGATTATAAAAACTGGGCTATGCTTATTTTAGGTGGAAAGAGTGGCGAAAAAAGTGGTATTGCCATGGAAATTGCAAAAGATTCAACTATCGATGCACAACAAAAGCAGGGCAATCAACCAAACAAGGAGCAAGCAAAGAAAGATTATAACGACTATATGTCGAACTACAAAGCAACTGGTCGCACCAAAACTATTGCAGGCTACAATTGCAAGGAGTATGTTTACGAAAATCCCGAAGGGCGTTCCGAAATGTGGGTAACTAAAGATGTTGTTTTCGATTACTCATCGGCTTATGGTAATATGGGAGTTACTAACTTTTCAGCAGGTGGATCTTATGGCTTAGGAACGGCAATGGAGTGGCATTTTACAAAAAAGAATTCAAAGGAACGTTCAGACATGGCCGTTATTGAGATAAAACCAAGCAACCCAAAATCGTTTAACCTTGCAGGATACCAGATCATTGGAATGGGTGGACAAGGACAACAGCCAAAAGGGAAAGGGAAGAAATAAGTTTTTAATTGACAACCTCAAAAACCTGTCATTCCTAAATGACAGGTTTTTTATTTACAGTTCCTTCAACGAAAATCCTAGTTTCAAAAGGTTTTCCGGCTTAACTATTTCCTTCAGCTTCGTTTTTTCGATAAAATTAAGTTTTTCGTTTGCCTCAAAAATGGTTAGCTCTTTAGATTTCATCTCGTTTGCAAGGATTGCAGCCTTATTAAACCCAATAAAAGGCAAAAGCGCAGTGCTAATCGATGGATTTCGGTATAGCTGATTGGTCGCACTTTCGGAATCAACTTCTAACCCTGATATTAAATTGCTTGCAAGGGTATTATCAGCAGAAATTAAGAGTTTCAAACTTTCGAGTATAGCATGACCAATGGTCGGTATGTAGGCATTTAGGTCGAGGACACCCTGCCCACAAAGACCTGAAATTAGCTGATCGTTGCTGTAAACCTTATGCGATACGCTAACCACATACTCAACAATTACAGGGTTAATCTTTCCTGGCATTATTGAGCTACCAACCTGTCGTTTTGGAATGCTCAGCTGGTTCCCAGCGATATCAGAGGCCATAAGCCTAATATCTGATACCATCTTTTCAAGGTTAACAGCATGTGCCTTAAGCGTAGCGTGTATCTCGACAAACGCATCGAGGTTGGCCGTTGCATCATTCAGATTTTCGCTTCGGGTAATAGGTAAATTTGTAAGCCGTTGAAGCTGATTAACTACCTCCATTACAAAAAATCGAGGTGTGCCAATGCCTGTACCAATTGCTCCTCCACCAAGGTTTACAACCTTTATGCGCTCAAAACATTTTGATACTCTCCACCAATCACGCGAAAGCGCTTCGCTATAGGTGCTAAACAGCTGTCCCCATGACGATGGAACGGCAGCCTGCATTTGGGTATAACCCAAACGAAGACTCCCGCGATATTTCTTTTCCTGATCCTCAACTTTAAACCGAAGGTTATTAATCGATTCCTCAAGGGTTGTGAGCAGTTGTAACGTTGCAACTTTTAGTGCAGTTGGCACTACATCGTTTGTGGATTGGTAAATATTTGCCTGCTCAATGGGATCGATATGGTTGTAACTACCCGGTTTATGATCGAGTTTTGTTAGAGCAATATTTGTAATAATCTCGTTAACATTCATATTAGTGCTTGTTCCTGCTCCACCCTGAATTGCAGGCACAATAAACTGATCAAAGTGCTTACCATCCGATACCTCCAAGGCAGCCTTTATCAACGCTTCAATCACATGATCATAAATCAGCAAAAACTCCTTATTCGAAACCTCAGAATCACCCCTAAATGCTTTAGCAAACTCCAGATAGGTTAGGTAGCACGAGTGCTTGACAATACCCATCGCTTTATACCACTCAAGATGAAAAGGGGTTGTATCGGGAAAATTCTCCTTTGCCCGCAAAGAGTGAATGCCATAAAGGGCATCATCGGGAATTTCAATTGAACCAAGGTAATCGGACTCTGTTCTCATATCCTTCGGATTTTATCCAAAAGTAAGCAACAATAAGAAATTTGCGAAATAATTAAACGAAGTTCGCTTAACGTGGTCTTTATCATGTTGAGTTTTTAATAAATCGTGTAACTTCGCGCTCGATTTTTAAAGTATTCATATATGTCTATTTTACAATTTATTAATGTTTGGATATAGCAAAAAAACAATAGCCGTTTACGCCAGCGCAATTATTGCCATGGTGTTTTGGTCGTACTCATTTATTTGGTATAAAGATGTTTTTGAATTCTACAAGCCAATCACCCTTGTTTTATTTAGGCTTGTAATTTCAAGCATTTTCATGTTTATTCTAACCTTATCGTTGAACAGATTAAATCCACTGAAAAAAGAGGATATTGGAAACTTTCTACTACTCGCATTCTTTGAGCCTTTCATGTATTTTATTGGCGAGAGTTTTGGTGTAAACCTTATTCCATCAACATTAGCGGCTGTTATTGTTGCAACCATTCCACTGTTTAGCCCAATTGGAGCGTATTACTTCCACGATGAGCGTATCAGCCTAATGAACTTTTTAGGCATTGTGGTTTCAATTATTGGCGTAGCCATAGTTATTTTTTACAAAGGGTTTGTTGCCATTGACGCCAATCCCTACGGTGTCGCGTTGATGTTCCTTGCTGTTCTCTCGGCACTTTTCTATTCAGTGATGATAAAAAAGATGGCAGCCCGATACAATGTTTTAAGCGTTATTACTTATCAGAATACATTTGGGATTATATTCTTTGTCCCTGTATTTTTCATCTTTGAGTTTGATCATTTTAAAACTGTCACTATAACTTGGGCGGTTCTAACTCCTTTGCTCAAACTAGGTATTTTTTCCTCTTCGTTCGCTTTCATATTCTTCACTTTTGCAATGAAGAATCTAGGAATTACCAAAGCAAATATTTTTACTAACACAATTCCTGTGGTTACAGCAATTCTAGCGTGGATATATCTTGGAGAAGAGCTGAACCTCACCAAAGTAATTGGAATTATTGTTGTAATTGGGGGTCTATTCCTATCCCAGTTCCATCCAAGGATGGTGACAAACCTGTTTACCCGAAACAATAATGACGAATACTAGGGAGTTACTGTCTCGCATAAAACAGCTTGCCGGAAATGCAGAATCCGACAATAAGGAGCTGCTGAAGCAGCTTAAGCGCAAGTCGTCATCGGAGGTTGATAACCTATTTCAGGAATTACACTATGAGGTTTTTGAGGAGATAAACTGCCTCGAATGCGCCAACTGCTGTAGCACCATCAGCCCAATTATTACCGATAGGGATATCGACAAGATGGCCAAAGCCCTTAGGATGAAACCCTCGGAGGTAGTTGAAAAATATCTTAGGATTGACGAGGATAACGATTACGTTTATCGATCTGAACCTTGTCCTTTCCTTGGCTCCGACAACTACTGCTCAATATACGAAGATCGCCCAAAGGCATGTCGTGAATATCCGCATACCGACCGACGAAAAATTCAGCAACTTTTCAACCTAACTCTTAAAAACGCCAAGGTTTGTCCTGCGGTCTATCTTGTTTTGGAAAGAGCTCGCAATAAAAAGGGTTAAGTGGCAGGTGACAAGTGAACAGAGTAAAGATTATTGAAATCAGAAGCCAAACATAACCACCTCCATTTATTCTAGTTTTACCTTTGCGGGGAAGCCTGACAAAACGGCGAGCCAGTTTAAGCCTTGCGGGAAGAAGCATCGTTTTGTCTTGGCTTTTTTTGTTTACTTTTTTGTGTCAAGACAAAAAAGTAAATCGGGTTTGGGGTGAAACCCCAAATTAAGGCTCCTCAAAAAACAATCAAATCACCTATAGCTTAATTACCTAAAAAAAGCTACTTTTAAACCCTCAAAACAAACATTATAAAGCAATGACCGAAGAGAGCCAAGAGAATAAAATCAACATAGATCAAGCAATTGAGTTGCTATTATCAAGCAGCCATGGGTTAACCGCTTGCTGGAAAGAGTTTATCCAAGAGGAATACGGCGATAAGTATGCTGAGAATAGAGAGGATCTTATTGATATTATTACAGTTGTAGATTATATTGTTGGCAATTTGAAAGAAGATAAAACCGATGACTTTAAATCAATCTTCGGAGCTGTTGAGCAGATCCTCGAAACAGGCGATGATGCTGCTCGTGAGCTTATGATTGTTGGTATTATCGAAGGGCTACAAAACAACTGTGGGTTAGTAAATATTGAATATCATAAATCTTTCGACAAATGGCTTCAACCCAAAACCAAAAAGACTTGGGATGGACTAATTTACCTATGGGAGAGCAATGATTCTATGGAGGAGAAACAAGAGAAGTTGAAGGACTTTAAAATATAGTTGAGCGTTGATGGTTGTTTGTTGTTCGTTTATCGAACCCTGATTTTCTAGTATTTAGCATCTAAAATCTGCGTTACATCGGATCCACATCAGGTGAAACAACAAGTGCCCTAAACTCCTGCTTCTGTTTTAGGTGTTCGATGTAGTAATTTATCAAACTCTTTACTCTCGCCACGGAGGCCTCCCTATCAACCTTTACAAGGATATTCATAATGTACATATCCTGTATTCGGTTAATTGGTGGCGATTCGGGTCCAAGCACATTTTTACCAAGATTTTCCTTTAGTCCAAATGCAAGCATATCTGCAGCAGCCTTAACGGTTGGGTTCAATTTATGCTTTAAGGTTATATTGATAAGTCGATAGAATGGCGGGTATTTAAACGCTCTGCGTTCGTTGATCTGAATGTTGTACATTCCCAGAAAATCAGTATTCACAACCATCTCAACAATAGGATGCTTAGGCTGCGTGGTTTGAATAACAACCAAGCCCTGCTTTCCTTTGCGTCCTGCCCTGCCACTCACCTGCGACATCAGCTGATAGCTGCGCTCGTAAGCCCTAAAGTCGGGGAAGTTGAGCATATTATCGGCATTTAGGATACCAACAAGGCTTACCTTATCAAAATCGAGGCCCTTGGTCACCATCTGGGTGCCAATCAGGATATCGATATTCCCCGATTCGAAATCGGTTATAATCCTATCGTATGAATGCTTTGAGCGGGTTGAGTCGAGATCCATACGCTCGATGCGAGCGTTGGGAAAGAAAATTTGCAACTCCTCCTCTATCTTCTCGGTTCCAAAACCTTTGGTTTGCAAATCGGGACTACCGCAAGCCAAGCATTTATGAGGCGATTGAATAGCAAAGCCGCAGTAATGGCAAACCAGCTGGTTATTATGCTTATGGTAAGTAAGGCTTACGTCACAGTAATCGCATTTGGGAACCCAAGCGCACTCGTTACACTCGATAAATGGTGCAAAACCTCGTCGATTTTGGAAAAGGATTGCCTGTTCGCCATTGGCAAGCACTCGTTCAATCTCGGTTAGCAGATCATCGGCAAAGTGCGATTTCATCTTCTTGCGCTTTCGTGCATCAACCGTATTGATAACCTTAACGGCAGGCAGCTGTAAACCAAGATGTCGTTCATTTAATTCAACATGGCCATATTTGCCAACCTGTGCATTGTAATACGTTTCGATTGATGGAGTTGCAGTACCTAGTAAAACCTTTGCACCATGCATCGCGGCAAGCATGACTGCCGAATCACGGGCGTTATAGCGTGGAGCAGGGTTATATTGCTTGTACGTATTCTCATGCTCCTCATCGACAATTACTAAACCAAGCCTTTTGAACGGAAGGAATAGCGACGAACGAACGCCAAGAATTATATCAAATGCAGGCTGACCGGGCTTTGCCTCATCGCGAAGCACACCATTGTAGACCTCAACACGTTGCGAATCGCTAAATTTTGAGTGATAAACAGCAACACGTGCGCCAAAAATTCGGCGAAGCCGATTAATTATCTGCGATGTTAGAGCAATTTCGGGAAGTAGGTAGAGAACCTGGTTCCCCTTCTCAATCTCCTCGGCTATTAGCCTGATATAAATCTCTGTTTTCCCACTCGATGTAACGCCATGTAAAAGGGTAACGTTCTTGGTTTCAAAACTTGTCATTAACCCTTTAAGTGCCGATTTCTGAGCCGATGAAAGTTCGAACTCATCATGAATTGAGGTATTACCCTCATCAATGCGTGATACCTGCTGGTACTCCTCAACAAAAATCTCCTTATGAATCATACTACTGAGCACTGCCGGCGACACTTGAGCCTTCTCCGTTAACGCCCTCTTTGAAACCTTAGTTTCAAAAATGGATTTATTTGAAGAGGTCATCGAAAGGAAGGCGAGCAATAGCTTTTGCTGAGCTTGCGCCCTTTTCAGATCATCAAAAAGTTTGTTAACATCGCTATCAGCTTTGATTGATGCGTGAAAACCAATATAAGTTTCAACTTTGGGCTTGTATATACTTTCAATAGTTTCGTTAATGGCAATGGCATGCTTATCCAGAAGTGATTTAATAACCCCCATAGGGTTTGGCAAATCGAGCGTTGAAACTAAATCTTGAATTGAGACCTTTTTATCGTCGGTAAGGAAACGAAGCAAAATCTCCTCGTTCTCTGAAAGGAATAAATCCTCGTTTTCATTTTTGCAGATAAACGTTTCGCTTTCCATCTTTAATCCTGATGGTAGCGCAGCTTTCATCACCTCACCAAGCGAGCACATGTAGTAATCGGCCATCCACTCCCAAAACCGAATCTGCTCCTGGCTTACAATTATGTGCTCATCAATAACCTGCAAGATGTCCTTAGTTTGATACTTTTCGGGGGCTTGCTCATGAACCCTATGAACTATTGCTGAGTAAAGTTTTTTCTTCCCAAACTGAACAACAACTCGTTTTCCAACCTCAACTTCGTGGGCATGCTCCTCCAAAACCGAGTAGGTATAAAGCCTTTGAATGGCTAAAGGAAGGATAACATCTACGTACATTATTGTTGATGGTTGTTCGTTATTCTTAATTAGATTTCAAATTGGTTCTTTCTTGCCACTTTTCACTTGCCACCTGCCACTTCTTTGATTTTATCAGCAACCATCTGCATAAGCCAAACAGGGGTAGATGTAGCACCACAAATCCCAACATCATCAACATCCTTAAACCAATCAGGGTTCACGCCATTGGGGCTTGTAACCATGTAAGTTCGATCGTTGGCCGATTTGCATATCTCGTAAAGCATTTTCCCATTTGAGCTCTTCTCGCCACTAACAAACACAACCATCTGGTGTCTTTGAGCAAACTGCTCAACCTCTTTCTTTCGATTGGAAACCTGCCCACAGGTTGTTTTATTGATGGTCAAAGGAACATCTTCTGCACCAAAAGCCTCGACCATTTTTTTCCGAATAGTATCAGCAAGATGTAAGTAGGAATCGGGGCTCATGGTTGTTTGGGAGAAAAGCACAACGGGTTTTGAAAAATCGATGATTGATATTTGATCGAGATGCTCGATTACAATTGCATTTCCATCGGTTTGACCAACCAGGCCATTAACCTCAGCGTGCCCCTTCTTTCCATAAATTACAATTTGGGCACCATGATCTTTCAACGATTCCCAACTTCGCTTAATCCTCGATTGTAATTTTAGCACAACAGGACATGTTGCGTCAACAATGGTAATCCCATTCTTTTCGGCAATACGATATGTTTCGGGTGGCTCGCCATGTGCTCTGAGGAGCACTTTTTTACCCTTTAAATTCTCTAATGTTTTATGATCGATAGTAATTAACCCATTCTGTTCGAGCCGATTTACCTCCTCGCTGTTGTGCACGATATCGCCAAGACAATAAAGATCGTCTGCTCCCAGCAATTCTTTTTCAGCTTGATTTATAGCATTAACAACACCAAAGCAAAACCCCGAACGAGGATCAATTTCGATATTCATCACCAATTAATGTTTTGTATATTGTTTATAGAGTATTGAATATTTACATTTATCTAGCGCTTCTTTCTACAATTAGTTTCTCAACCCAAACCATCTGCTCATCGAGGGTCATGTGGCTATTATCGAGAATTATTGCATCATCAGCTTTGCGAAGAGGTGATACATCACGAGTTTGATCCAAGTGATCGCGGGCTTCAATATTTGCTAAAATTTCATCAAAACTAACTTTTTGACCCTTTTCAAGCAGTTCTTTCAATCTACGTTCAGCACGAATTTTAGGATCAGCGGTCATGAATATTTTTAGTTCAGCATTCGGAAATACAACAGTCCCTATATCGCGACCATCCATTACAATTCCTTTATAAACACCAAGTTTACGTTGAAGTTCAACCATTCTTTCTCGAACTTCGGGTATTGCTGCAACAACGCTTACTAAGTTTGCAACTCCTATTGATCGTATTTCTTCTTCAACAACAATCTCATTTAATGTAGTTTCGTATTTTTTGGTAGTAAGATTTAAGCTGAACCCAACATCCATGCGTTTGATATTTTCGAGAAGACCATCCTTCTTAACAACGCCATTTTCTATCAACCCATTTTGTATAAATCCGAGGGTTACCGCACGGTACATCGCTCCACTATCGATATAAAGATAGCCTAAACGTTTTGCAATCAGCTTGGCAAAGCTGCTTTTTCCGCACGATGAAAAACCATCAACAGCAATAACAATTCTTTTACTCACTTGATAAACAATTAAATTTCAAAATTAGTAACAAATGTCAAAATTATTGAAATCAAACATCTAAGCACTATTAATGGTTGACAAATAATTAACAATTACCTAAAATGCTCTAAACATGGAGGGTGAGATTATTCAATAAAGAGATGAAAAGTCTGAGATCTGATGTCTAGCGTCTAAAGTTTATTTCGTCCAAAGAGATCATCAAGATCGGTACTTATTGAGAAATATTTTGATGGTCCTGCTAAGTGGTATCTCGACTGACCATAATTCAGCTGAAACTTAGAAACTCTAATCCCAAAACCCCAGCTAAAGCCAACTGACGAAACCTTTTCCTCCACTTTAAGCTCATTTCGGCGCTGATAGTTATAACCTAAACGAAAAGTAAAACTCTTTAATGGTGTAAACTCAACGCCAAGTATAAGGTGGCTTAATGCCTCATTCGAGATTTTTTTAAGAGTACCATTATCCTTAGTACTTTCTCCTCCTAAATTAGAACTTTCGGGCTGTGGGCGATTATAGTAAATATTCCAATTCTGTACCTGATGGATTGTTACTAGAAACCGGAAAGGTGCATGAGCTAGCTTTTTGCTTACCCCGACAACTACCTCCAACGGAAGTTTTTCGTAGGTGTTGAAATAAGGCTTAATCATTGTTCCAAGGTTTCTTATAACAAGTCCAGCAGAAAATAAGCTTTGAGGTTTATGGTAGTTTACCCCAATATCGGCAGCTATACCAAATGAGTTATAGGTGTAAAGGTGCGAGTAGATTGGTTTAACATTTATACCAACTGTAAATGAACTATCAATAGCCCTTGAGTAAAGAAGATTTATGGCCATATCGGAAGCAGTAAAACTCCCAGTTATTCCTCCCCCCTCGTCGGCCTTAATAAATGATCCGTAGCTAACCTCGGTTATTCCGACACCAAAAGTACCCAACGCTTTGAAATTACGAGCGTAAAGAGCTGAGCCATACTTTACCCCTGCATAGTAACCAACATAAGACAAGTAGAGCTGATTGTGCATCTGAGAATCAAGTAACGAAGGGTTATATAGCGTAAGGCCAAGCTCTGGGTCATCGTTAGTTGCAATCTTTCCTCCTAAAGCAGCCAACCTGGGAGTAGTTGAAAGGTTTAAAAAAGCGTAAGCACCCTCGCCTCCAACCTGTGCGAGGGACTGGAACGTGAACATTATTGCTAAACAACATCCTAATACTATCTTTCTAAACATTAAGTTAAGGGTTTAACGCACATTTTTTAGCAACTACAATTATTTAGATATAAAACAGGGTAATATATATTTTAGTATTTAGAAAGATCAAAGAGTAAGAAAATTATTCGGTATCAATTACCGTGGTTGCAGGGCTAGTCACCGAATGAAAATCGGCGCCAACAATTACGTTGATACTCTTAGGAACTACACTAAACACAAAGGGCGACATACCTAAAGATTCGCCATCAACCTCAAGTCCAATTGGCAGATCAGATGTGATTGTTACCGTTTTTCCGATATGGCCTGAAATTTTTGGGTGCGAAAGAATGGTTCCGTTGTAAAGTCTGTAAATATTTCGGATAACCTCAAACCTGCGAACTTGGTGAATTACAGTTAC
Organism: Bacteroidales bacterium; assembly: GCA_051715525.1. Taxonomy (GTDB): domain Bacteria; phylum Bacteroidota; class Bacteroidia; order Bacteroidales; family Tenuifilaceae; genus UBA8529. Next base: position 10,988 of record JBPXJX010000805.1, on the reverse strand, counting down.
ATCAAAAAGACCATCATCGGAAATGGCATTAGGCATTTGCATCATACCTCCACCATTGAAACAGCCAATGCCAACAGTTAAGCTGAATATCTTACCTCCTATTTTTTTATCATCAATGGTGATTTTTATGTCTGATGGTTTATAGTCGAAGAGTGCACGTACAAGGCTTCCCATGTAAAGAATTTTTCCTTTGTGCCCATGCTCTTTTAAGCGATTGGTTCGGCGGGCCACTTCAGCATCAAACCCAACACCTGCTGCATTTGCAAAGTAGCGCGATTGTCGAACCATCGATTCCTCGTAATCAACTTTACCAACATCCTGTAAAAAAAGCCTGCCTGCCTTTAGCGCAGCAACCTTACCTTGATAGGTTTCATGAATTTTATACATCCTCGACCAATCATTCCCTGTACCAACAGCAATAACTCCAATGGAAATATCGGTTGTAGAGTAACGTTTCTGAATAAACACTCCGTTTACAATTTCATTAAGAGTTCCATCACCTCCAATGGCAATCAACTTTTTATAACCTAGGTTAACCGCGTTAACCGTTAGCTCAACAGCATGGTATTTGTGAGTTGTAAAAACGTGGTCAAATTCAATTCCATTAATCTTGAGTAAAGACTCAATCTCAGGCCAATCAAATTTTCCTTTGCCGCTGCCAGCCTGAGGGTTAATTACTGCGTACCACTTATCATCCATACAGTCAAATCCCTAAAATGAGTGGTAAATATACAATTTTCCGATAATAACACGCTCAACGATATATCCCTTGAAAAATTTTTCAAATCGTATATATCTATTAATCTGAATGATATAAATCAAGACTACAATAAATCAATTATAAAATACTTTAGTTATAGTAACTTACTATTTGTTGACCAATGATTTTTTTAAGCTAAGGTTTATAAAAAAGATTTCCTATTTTTGCAGATACTCGAGAAGGAGCTGAATTGTTGATAAAATGTTAACAACAATTGTTTTTTTGTTTATATCCTATCGAGAAAACCAATGGTAGAAAGTGGGTGATGTATATCTTTGAACCCCATTTTTACCTTTAATTAAGTATCTGAAAAAATAAAAAATAATGGCAAAAGTTATTGCAATTGCTAACCAAAAGGGTGGTGTAGGTAAGACTACTACAGCTATTAATCTTGCAGCGAGTTTAGCTGTACTTGAGAAAAAAGTATTACTTGTTGATGCCGATCCACAGGCAAATGCTACATCGGGTATTGGGTTTGATCTTCGTAACATAAAAACGAGCATTTATGAGTGCCTTGTTGAGGAGGTAAATCCAAAGGATATTATCCTAAATAGTGAGTTAAAGGGCTTAGACCTAATCCCTTCGAACATTGACTTGGTTGGTGCCGAGATTGAAATGCTCAACCTCCCTAACCGCGAAAAGATGCTAAAAGGAGTAATTGATAGGATAAAGGATGATTATGATTTTGTGCTTATCGATTGTTCACCTTCACTTGGTTTAATTACCGTAAATGCACTTAGCGCAGCCGATTCAGTTATGATTCCGGTTCAGTGCGAATACTTTGCGCTCGAAGGGTTAGGAAAGCTTCTTAATACTATAAAAATAATTCAGGCGAGACTAAATACAACCCTCGAAATTGAAGGCTTTTTACTTACCATGTACGATGCACGTTTACGATTATCAAATCAGGTTGTTGAGGAGGTTAAGAAGCACTTTCAGCAAATGGTTTTCGAAACTATTATACAGCGTAACATCAAGCTTAGCGAAGCGCCAAGCTATGGTAAACCAGTAATTCTTTACGATGCTGTATCGGCAGGATCAACGAGCTACGTCAACTTAGCCCGCGAAGTATTACAACGCAATGGCATGACAAAGGTTGACTCAAAAGAGAAACAGATTAGTGAAAAATAATATTTGCATTTAGGAAATAATTCAGGTATGACTAAAAAAATGGTCTTAGGGCGAGGTCTTGGAGCCCTTATTGATGAGGCTAGCGATCCAACTAGGCACGAAGTAGTAGAGCACAGGAAAACCAGCGAGCTGGTTAACGAGATAGATATTGAAAAAATTGATGCAAACCCATATCAACCAAGGACTAAGTTTGATGAAGAAGCTCTAAATGAGCTGGCTGAGTCTATTAAGCGTTTAGGTATAATTCAGCCCATTACTGTTCGAGCCAACGACGATAGATTCCAACTTATTTCTGGGGAACGGAGATTACGAGCGGCTAAATTAGCAGGGCTTAAATCAATTCCAGCTTATACTCGCACAGCAAACGATCAAGGTTTGCTCGAAATGGCTCTTGTTGAAAATATTCAGCGTGAGGATCTTGACTCTATAGAGGTTGCAATCAGCTACCAACGACTTATCGACGAGTGCAATCTTACCCAAGAAAACTTAGCTGATAGGGTAGGTAAAAAGCGTGCTACAGTTGGAAACTACTTACGCTTGCTGAAATTACCAGCCGAAATTCAACACGGACTCCGCCAGCAGCATCTTTCAATGGGCCATGCTAGAGCATTAATTACCATTGATGATCCTATTGCTCAGCTTAAACTGTACCGAACAATTTTAGAAAAAGATCTATCTGTTCGTAAAGCCGAAGAAGAGGTTCGTGCCATTCAAGAGAAACACCCTGAAAAATCACAGAAACTAAAAAGCAATCGCGAACTTCCCCATACTGAATCACAGCTAAAAGAACATCTTATCAATAAGTTAGGATGGGCAGCCGACATTAAAATGGGTACAAAAGGCGATGGCAAAATTGTAATTTCGTACCATAACGAGCTTGAACTACAAGAGATTATTAATAAATTTAACAGTTTGGAGGAATAACAATTCCTCCTTTTCTTCGTTTTCCCCTAAAAACAGAAAAACGTTGAGGATATCCTTTTCATCATATATTCAAAAGACATTAGTTGCAGGAATGGTATTATTGCTAATACCATTTCTCTCTTTTAGCCAATTGGCTAAAAATAAGCCAACTAAACACTTCTTCGATAGTCTTACAACCAAGCACTTATGGCTGGGGGCCCAAATTCTCCCGGGTTTTGGGCAAATCTACAATAAACAATACGGAAAGGCTGCTGTTTATTATGCCGGAATGGGAAGTATGCTTTACATGGGTATAAGAACGAATAGCACTTATAAGAGTTATCTATCTGATTATAATCACTTACCATCAACATCCACTGAATTGGATTATTATAAAAAACGATACCTCATTCAAAAGCGAAACAGAAATATTTATTTAGCTAGTGCTGGAGCATTTTATATCGCTAGCGTTGTTGATGCGCTGGTTGTTTACAATAAAAATCAGCATTCACCAACAACAGCAACCATTCTTTCAACTATATTACCAGGGGCAGGGCAAGTTTATAACCGTAAAGCGTGGAAAGTACCTGTTATCTATGGTGCGCTAAGCACAATGATATTTATTGTTGATTGGAATAACCGTGGCTATGTAAAGATGAAAAGAGCAATAAGACAATACCCTAACGATGAGTTTAATGGATTGAGGACTACAGAGGAATTAAAGCTTTATAGAGATATATACCGCAAAAACAGGGACTTAGCATTTGCTGGATTATTAGGGGTTTACGCACTAAATATCATCGATGCCAATGTTGATGCCCATTTTTTCGACTGGAATGTAAGCGATGATTTGGCTTTACGTATTGAACCAACCATTATTAATAATAACTTTGCAACAAACGATTACACATTGCCTGCTTTTGGCCTTAGCTGTAGTTTTAACTTTTAATTTATGATGATGAAAACGTTTATAAATTTCATATTCGCTATTTCCTTTATATTTTATTCAACCTCTGCTATATCGCAGGTTACAAAGCCAGTAATCAAAGATTCAACATTAGAGCGAGTTGGCCTATCAACTGATTTTAACAACAATTTGGATAGCCTTTTAAATCTTTGGTATGTGCAACAATCGGTTGATTCAGGGAATCTTATTCCCTCTGGAATTGAAATTGATAGCACAACTCCTGTAGTTAACCTTCCTGACTCAATCTATATTAAACGACTAGCAAAAATTAACTCCCTTATTGATTTGCCTTATAATAGCATTGTAAAGAGTTACATATCAATGTACACTCACAATAAAAAAGAGTTGGTTGGTGTGATGATCGGCCTTTCAGATTACTACTTTCCTATTTTTGAAGAGATTTTAGACCTATATCAACTCCCCCAAGAGTTTCGATTCCTACCAATAATTGAATCAGCATTAAACCCACGTGCAGTATCACGTGTTGGTGCAACTGGGCTTTGGCAATTCATGTATGGAACAGGTAGAATGTATAAACTTACAATCAACTCATATGTTGATGAACGCCGCGACCCAATTGCCGCATCGCATGCTGCAGCTCGTTTTATTAAAGATTTATACTCAATTTATAAGGATTGGACATTGGTAATTGCAGCCTACAATTGCGGTCCAGGCAATGTGAATAAGGCTATTCGTCGTGCAGGTGGAAAAAAGAACTATTGGGATATATATTACTACCTCCCAAGAGAAACCAGAGGTTATGTACCAGCATTTATAGCTGCAAACTATGCATACTATTACCATAAAGAGCATAATATCAAGCCACAACCAATAAATATTCCGTTAACTTCGGATACCATTATGGTAAGCCAGCTTCTTCACCTTCAACAAGTATCTGAAGTTATTGGGGTTCCAATAAATCTATTACGCGATTTAAACCCACAGTACAAACAAGATGTTATCCCTGCAAAAGACAGAGCTTTTACCCTTAAGTTACCTGCTGATGCAGTAGGCCCGTTCATTGATAAGGAGAAAGATATTTATGCTTATAAGGATAGCGTTTACTTCAACAGAAAGAATAATATTAATCCTATCAAATACACCTCATCATACCAATACGATGTTCCTGCAGGAAGCGTCAGGTACGACTATCGGGTAGAATCTGGCGATGTACTTGGCACTATTGCTGAACGATTTGGAGTTACTGCTTCGCAGATTCGCTCATGGAACAACCTTTATAGCAATATGATTAGGGTAAACCAGAAACTTGCTATCTACATTTCGCAAAAGTTGGCTATTCAGCTTGGAATAATTACCCCAGCAAAACCTAAAGTTGAAGCAGGCTATGTTGTTTATACAGTAAAGCAAGGCGATACTATTTGGACTATAGCCAAGCAGTACCCTGGAGTAACTGGAGATGAGATTATCAAAATCAACAACCTTAAAACTGACAGGGTTTACCCAGGTCAGACATTAAAGATAAAGACCAAGAGCTAAACTCGAACAATTTTGTGGCATAGGGTTTTATCAAATTCTTTTTACCTTTAGGGAGAAGTAACAATTTGCAACTCGACGATGGTAAAACCTTACAAAACACTTTTTATACTTCTTCTCATAATTGTAATTGCTTTACTACCAACCCTATTTTTCCCGAAAAAAGGTGTTAGGCTTGGAACCGTCACCCTCAACTATCCTAACATTGAGGATATATTTAACCTCGATTCCTCAATTGGTAAAACTTATTTAAACCCCGATGTTGCTTTTCTTGATAGAATGGTAGATAGTTCGTTTAATGCAAACTTAATACCAATAAAACACTCCGCGTTTTCACTCATAGCTGATACTGTTACTCATAATGATACGATACAACCTGTTGATTCGCTAAAAGCGTTTTCTGCAGATTACCTTAAAAGTAAAATAAATAGGCTTGAGTTTGCCGATAGTACAAATAGATCGCTAAGTTTCTTTTTTGAGAGTTTAAAAAATAAAAAGTATAACAAAAAGGCCATAAGAATACTCCACTATGGTGACTCCCAGATAGAGGGCGATAGGATAACATCCTACTTCAGATCAAGACTACAAACCAAATTTGGGGGTGGTGGTATTGGCCTAGTTCATGCCTTACCTCAAAACAGCGAAACTTCTACGCTACTTCAAACAACATCATCAAACTGGGAAAAAATAACGCTTTCTGATCACGATAAATCCCTTGCTGGGGTTAATCGATATGGTGCACTTGGCGGGTTCTCATCTTTCACATCAAGTAAATCTTTTTTCTCTAAAGGTACGAATGAGGCTTGGATTAAGTTTAAGCGAGTTGGGGGTGTAAGCCGCACGGCACGACGCTTTGATCGAATTCGTATTTTCTATGGCTTCAACCCAAAACCCTTTATAGTTGAGCTATTCTCAGATGGTGCAACAAACGATGCCGAGCTTATTTCAAATACTTATAAATTAGCAACCATTTCGTGGGATATAAAGCAAACCACAAATCAGTTTGATATCAACTTCAAAGGGGATGGGAGTCCTCTTGTTTATGGTATTTCGCTCGAAACAGAAAAGGGCATTGTAGTTGATAATGTTCCCCTCCGAGGTAGCTCTGGTATCGATTTCACAAAAACAGATATGGGCTTCATGACAGATATGCTTCGACAGCTCAACGCAAAACTCATCATTCTCCAGTTTGGCGTTAATGTTGTACCTCGAATTGTTGATAGCTACAAATACTACGAAGTTCAACTTTATAATCAAATTAAAGCGTTGCAAACTGCGTTGCCTGAGGCATCGATAATAGTAATTGGCGTTTCGGATGTTGCACGAAAGGAAGGGTTGCGCTACACCTCTTATCCAAATATTGAAATGATACGTGATGCCCAAAAGAATGCAGCATTTAAAGCGGGAATTGCATTTTGGGATTGCTACAAGGCAATGGGTGGAAAAAATTCAATGGCAGCATGGCAAGCGGCAAAACCACCATTGGCCTCAAAAGATTTTATCCATTTTACCTATCGAGGAGCAAATTTAATTGCCGAAATGTTTTATGCTGCGCTGATCTCAGAATATGAGCAATATCTTAAAAATAATGAGATACCCAAAAAATCAGGATTAGAATGATAGACTTTTGGCACTATATAGTAAAGATTTTCACATATGAGGAGAGTTCGCCCATTATATTTACGGTAGCCTCGTTCTGGGTGTTCTTTGCAATACTGCTAATAGGATATTCCTTCGTTTACAAAAAACCTCACCTTCGAACGGTTTACCTTTTACTTTTCAGCTTCTTTTTCTACTATAAATCGAGCGGATTATTCTTTGCTCTGCTAATATTTGCAACGGTTTGCGACTATACAACAGGTATTTTAATTCCCATCTCTTCGAGAAAATGGGTGCGAAGGTTGCTTGTTGGTATCAGCATCACATTAAACCTTGGAGTACTATCATATTTTAAGTATGCGTACTTCTATGTAAACTCTGTAAACAGCCTTTTCGGCACTAACTTTGAGGTAGTTAATTACCTAACGCTTTGGACAAACCAAATTTTCAATGGCCAATTCGATACAACTACAATTCTTTTACCTGTTGGCATATCGTTCTATACATTTCAAACCATAAGCTACACCGTTGATATTTATAGAGGCAAGTTAAAACCGGTAACCAACATCCTCGACTTTGGTTTTTATGTTTCATTCTTCCCTCAACTGGTTGCTGGGCCAATCGTTCGGGCAGCAGAGTTTATTCCTCAGATTTACCGTAAGTATAGTTTAACTTGGCAGGAGTTTAATCATGCATATTTCCTAATCCTTAACGGGTTAATCAAGAAGTTACTTATCTCCGATTATGTATCGATAAATTTTGTAGATAGAGTTTTTGATAATCCAACAAGCTATTCAGGATTTGAAAACCTGATGGCAACATATGGGTATGCGCTTCAAATCTACTGCGACTTTTCGGGCTATACCGATATTGCTATTGGAGTAGCATTACTATTAGGCTTTAGACTTCCAATAAACTTTAATTCACCATACAAAGCAGTAAACATAACCGATTTCTGGCGACGCTGGCATATATCGCTTTCAACATGGTTAAGAGATTATCTCTATATCCCACTTGGAGGTAATAGGAAAGGAAAATTAAGAGCCATCATCAATTTAATGGTTACCATGTTACTTGGTGGTTTGTGGCATGGTGCAAATATTCGTTTTGTAATCTGGGGTGGCATACATGGCATATCTTTAGTGATACATAAACTTTGGATAAGAATTTTTAAAACTCCAAAACTCAATCCCTCAACATGGAAAACGTTACTAGCTGGATTTATCACTTTTAATGTTGTTTGCCTATCGTGGGTATTTTTCCGCTCATCGAGTATCGAAAAAGCCATTGAGATGCTCATACAAATGGTTAGCCATTTTGGGGCAGGCTCAATTTTATCCAACATCACAAGCCAATATAGTATCTACGGATTAATAATCATTGGTTTTGCAATTCATTGGCTACCCATATCTTTTAAAGAGAGCTATAGAGGATATTTCATTAAATCGAATTTGGTACTTAAGATTATTGCCACCCTAATAATCGTATTTATCGTTTATCAGTTTAAATCTTCGGAGATACAACCCTTTATCTATTTTAGATTCTAATTTTAAAAGATTATTTAAGCTATAAACAAAGGTGTTAACCGAGAAAAGAGCACAGAGATACACGGAGTTGAAATAACTTGCAGCCTTTTTTTCGCTTTGCTAACTTTGAGTAAAAAAAATATATAACTTAAACAGTTTCTTAATACCTTTCACAACTCAAACAATTATTATCATGTTAAAGAAAATCAGAGTGTATTCAATTTTGCTAGTTATACTTTTATCAACAAGCTGCAGCGTAAACAAGCACCAAGTGAAAAAGAGCTATATCAATGCCGAGCAAGTTGCTTTTATCGAGTTTATTCAAACTCAAGAAGGTAAAGCAATCAAAGGCAGAGTTCCTGAAGGAAGAAGAATTGATGGTCCAGGTTACCACTTTGATAATGAAAGCAAAAAGCTTGAAATCATTCGAAAAGATAATTTTTTACTTGATACTGTTAAGGTTATGCTTGGAAACGGCCGAATTCTTAAAGGTGCAGCCGGCACAGGCCTTTCAATGCGAATAAATGCAATAGGGAAACTCCCTTACTCAATTTATAATCTGACCATCAAAGAGGTAAATGCTGAAGGATTATCATTTAATTTTGATGGTAAGCCTATTTTTATAAAAGAGGGGGAGAAATGGGAAACCACTACATCAAAAATTGATACTATTAAGATGGATACTCCTGCAATTGTAAACTACACAACAACCTATTCAATTATATATCATGGGTTGATTGATAAGAAATTGATAACACAGTAAGTACAAAAAGTAAAGGCTGCTTTTAGCAGCCTTTTTTTATTTAACAATCTGTTTATAAAAATCGTTCCCTTTGTCATCAATTAGGATAAATGCAGGAAAATTCTCAACCTCAATCTTATAAATTGCCTCCATTCCTAATTCGGGATACTCAAGTAGTTCTACCTTTTTGATATTCTCCTGAGCCAGAATTGCTGCAGGACCGCCAATGCTTCCAAGATAGAAACCACCGTATTTCTTACAAGCATCAGCAACTACTTGTCCCCTGTTGCCTTTGGCAATCATAATCATGCTCCCACCTTGCGCCTGGAACAAATCAACGTAAGAGTCCATACGTCCAGCAGTGGTTGGACCAAACGAACCAGAGGCCATTCCTGTAGGTGTTTTTGCAGGACCAGCATAGTAGATAGGATGATCTTTTACGTACTGAGGTAACGACTCCCCTTTATCTAACCGCTCTTTTAGCTTCGCATGAGCAATATCGCGACCAACAATAATAGTTCCGCTCAACGATAAGCGAGTGCCAACAGGGTACTTTGATAATTCGGCAAGAATTTCATTCATCGGTTTGTTTAGGTCGATATTAATAGCGCCACCCTCATCGCTCTTTCTGTATTGCTCAGGTATAAATTGACCAGGATTGATCTCTAACCGCTCTACCCAAATGCCATCCTTGTTAATTTTTGTCTTGATATTTCTATCGGCTGCGCATGAAACACCCACTCCAACGGGGCATGATGCTCCGTGACGTGGCAAGCGAATTATTCTAACATCAAGGGCAAAATATTTTCCTCCGAACTGAGCTCCAAGGCCAATGCCTTTGGCAGCCTCAAGAACTCTCTTTTCTAAGTCAACATCTCGAAATGCTTGGCCACCTTCATTGCCCTGAGTAGGAAGATTATCGAGATACTTAGCAGAGGCTAGCTTTACGGTTTTAATACATGCCTCGGCTGATGTGCCTCCGATTACAAAAGCAACATGGTATGGAGGACAAGCAGCCGTACCTAATATCTTCATCTTTTCAACTAAATACTTCTCAAGGTTTTCGGGGTTAAGCAAAGCTTTTGTCTCCTGAAATAACAATGTTTTGTTAGCCGATCCTCCGCCTTTTGCGATGAATAAAAACTCATACTCGCTGCCATTGGTGGCATAAATATCAATTTGCGCTGGCAGGTTTGTTCCCGAATTCTTCTCCTTGTACATATCTAAAGGGATAGTTTGGGAATACCGAAGATTATCGCCAGTATAGGTTTTATAAACGCCCAACGACAAAGCCTCCTCGTCATCTGCGCCTGTCCATACGTTTTGCCCTTTTTTACCAATAATAATAGCAGTTCCTGTATCCTGACAAAAAGGCAAAACGCCCTTGGCCGATATTTCGGCATTACGAAGCATCACCAGCGATACAAACTTATCGTTTTTGCTAGCATCAGGATCGTTCAGAACCTCGGCCATCTGCTTTAGATGCTCAGTTCGAAGCATGAATGAGCAATCGTGCATTGCCGTTTTTGCAATCAAGGTTAACCCCTCGGGTTCTACTTTAAGAATTTCCTTCCCCTCAAACTGCGAAACCGAAACATAATCTTTAGTTAGAAGATAGTAGTTCGTCTCATCTTTCCCAAGTGGGAAAGGCTTTTGATATTTAAAATCGGGTGCTGCCATAGGGTTAATAATTAGTAATTATTTAAATAACTTATCAATCTCCTCAGGAGGATTTCCGATAACAGCCTTGTGTTTACCCACAACAATAGGTCGTTGTATTAGCTTTGGGTTTTCGGCAAGTATTTTAATCCACTCATCGTTTGTGAAGTTCTTACCTTTTAAGTAGGTTTTATAGTACTCCTCGTT
>JBPXJX010000804.1:0-5470 GCA_051715525.1 Bacteroidales bacterium | reverse complement strand
TTTTGATATTTTATACGTTTTCGACTAGGAAAATGAAACTATTCAAATTTAGTATTCTACTGTTAATTATTGTAGTAGCCTCTCCAATCAAAGGACAGCAATCCTTAAAGGAGATTGATGAGCTACATAAAGATGCAAATTCGTATTACTATTTTGAGGATTACGAAGAGGCTGTTGCATTGTTTCTTCAAGTCTATAACAGATATCCAAATAATTATAATCTTTGCTTTAAGATAGGTGTTTGCTATTTAAACATTCCGGGTTATAAGCAGCAAGCAATTCCTTACCTTGAAAAGGCAGCCTCCAATACTAAACGATCATATAACGAACAATCGATTCAAGAAACGAAAGCACCTTATGATGCAGTATTCTATCTTGGCAATGCTTATTTTATAAACAATCAGCTCGATAAAGCTCGAAAGGAGTACAAGCGATTTAAAGAGCTTATACGTGACGAGAAGAATTGGAACTTAACTTACTATAATCACCAGATTGAGACAGTAAGAAGTTCTGAAGTTCTTCAATCTATGCCCGTAAATTATTTTAGAAATAACCTAGGAGAGCAGTTCAATAGTCGTTTTGCCAACTACAATGCTGTTATCTCGGGCGATGGAAATACAATAGCATTTACCACAAAGCAAAGATTTTATCAAGCAATATTTGTATCTCGAAAAAATTCGGAAACATGGAGTACACCTGTAAATATTACACTCGATTTGCAGGTTGATGGTAACTGTTCAACGCTATCACTCTCAAATGATGGCAACGAGCTATACCTTTTTAAGGATGATAATCAGGATGGGAATATTTATGTTACACATTTCGAGGGAGGTGCATGGACTCCAATGAAAAAGCTCAACGAGACCATAAATACAAAATATTACGAAACCTATGCAAGCGTTTCAAAAGATGGAAAAACATTATACTTCACAAGCAATAGAAAAGAGGGGTTTGGGGATCACGATATTTATGTATCTACAAGAGTTAGTGATGATATTTGGGGGCCTGCAATTAATATTGGTAGCACAATAAACTCCCCGATGAATGAGGCATCACCATTTATTTCGATGGATGGTACAACTCTTTTCTTTAGCTCCGAAGGGCATAACAATATTGGAGGTTTTGATATATTCTACTCACAAAAGAAACCCGATGGAGCATGGAGCACTCCTGTAAATATAGGATATCCAATTAATACTACTGATGATGATTTATTCTATTGCCCAATTGGAAATGGATCTCAAGGGTTAATGGCTGTATTTGATAAAGATGGTTATGGAGAACAAGATATTTGCCAGTTGGATATTTTTCTTCCAAAGTATCAAAAGTCAATTATTACACCTCTCGATTTAGCAAAAGTTTCGAATGATCGTATTAATTATATTCTAATTGATACAATAAATAATAAGGGAATTGCCCTTACCGATTTTGCTAAATCGGGCATTGCAGCACTTACTGATCCTAAGAAAAATGTCAGACTATTCTTCGATGGCAAAGAGTATGAGCTGCGCGATCAGGTTGAAAAGCAAACTAATATTGTTTCTCAGCTAAATAATAATACTGTAAACGAGAGTAAAATTCCCATTAGCGTAATACCTACTGTAAGCATAGATAAAGATGCAAATATCACTGAAGAAAAAGATTTCTCAACGGTTCAAAACCGTGTTAATGAGCTTAAGGTTACGGGTGTAGATTCAATACGTGGTATAAAGAGTAAGAATAATAGCACTTCAACTGACGATTTAAATGAAGGGAATTATAACGATGCAACAATTCTTGGCAATGCAAATTATTTAGCCGAAATTCTTGCAATCCTTTCATCTAATCATTCGCAAAAAGATGTTGTAAATGCGTTGCAAAACAATTGGCACTTTCCTGCATCCTTGCTTAAAGTTAAAATTAGCCAATTTGCTATGGCCATCGATACAATTGGAAATCGTGAAGAGCTATTAAAAACATTTACTCGCTTTATAGATCTTATCTGTTCATCTGATTTTATATCGCTAAAGAACCAATCAAGGGTAATTTCTGGAGGTAATAGTAACGAAAATTTCATCTATCTTCTAAAGCAATTTATTGATAGAGCCTCTCCTGAACTTGCACACTTTATTGACAGGGTATATCAGAAATATCCAAATATTAACACTTTTGAAAAACTTTGGGATTTGATGAGAAAGGAAGATCCCGAATTGTTCAATAGGTTATTGCCTGAAATACTTAGACTACTTGCTGAAATAAGCATTGAAACCTACATGAGTCTTCCTGAAGATCAGAAGTATAAACTTTATGAAAGGGCAACAACCGAATCCGAATCTAGGTCCGATTGGTGGTTAATAGTTCTAGTTCTTGGATATTTAACTATCAGTACAGCCGGATATTTCTATCTTAAAAGAAGGAATGAGTAAAAAAGTTTAACTTTACCTCCCACTGGGAGGTTTTTTTATTTTTGCATCGATATGAATACAACACTTGAAAACAATACTATTCGCTTAAGAGCTCCAGAACAATCGGATATTGACATAATTTATGTTTGGGAAAACAATATGGAGATTTGGAAAGTCAGCAATACGATAACTCCATTTTCGAGGTTTGTGCTTAAAAAATATATTGAAACTGCTCATCTTGATATTTGGGATACAAAGCAGCTTAGACTAATCATTGAAGCCAAAGATCAAAACCCTTTAATGTATACACCTGTAGGGGTTGTTGATCTATTCGATTTTGATCCTTTTCATCTTAGGGCTGGAATTGGGATTCTTATAGCAAATTCTGAGTATAGACAGAAAGGTTATGCTTCTGAGGCATTAAAGTTAATAATCAGGTATACGTTTGAAACTTTACAACTTCATCAGATTTACTGTAATATTGCTGCTGATAATCAAGTTAGTCAACAACTTTTTAAGAATGCTGGCTTTGTTCAGGTTGGGGTTAAGAAAGAGTGGTTAAAGTCAGTTAATGGTTGGAGCGACGAAAACATGTATCAACTTGTAAATACTAACTCAAGGTTGATAAAAAATTAGTTTTCACTACTTATTCGTACACTCCGACATAATCATCTTACATGCATTGATATTTCCCATCTGGCAGGATTTATGAAAATCTAAACAAGCTTTTTGTTTTTCTGAAGATTTCAAATAAGCCATCCCCCTGTTATAGTAACTTACAGCAATATTGGGATCTAAATCTATTGCATTATTGTAATCGTTGATAGCATCACTGAAATTAGCTAATTTATAGTTAGCATAACCTTTATAGTTGTATATACTTGGATTGCGTGGCGAAAGTTCTAATGCTTTCTTGTAACTTTCTAAGGCTTGATCAAAAGTTTCTTCCTTTATTTGAGTTGCACCCAAATTTAAATAAACCTGTGCTTTTAACGAATTGGAAAGGTTCATATTAAGGGCTTTATTAAAATCCTCAATTGCTTTCCCGAATTGACCTTTTTTATTATTTAATATACCCCTTCGGAAAATAAACTCAGCGTTATCGGGGTAGAGTTTTATTGCATTATCGATATGTTTTTGAGATTCTTTCAAATCGTCAGTTAATAAGCTTGCCTTAATTATTCCAGAAAGAGCTGCAGTATCGTTTGGTTGTTCTTTTATCGCTTTACTAAAATTATCAACAGCATCTTTGAAGTTACGATCTTTTAGGTTTTGATTTCCTGTATTGATGTACTCTTGTAGCTTTGATTGAGCCTGTAACGACAAGGTTGCTACAATTGTGAATAGGATATAAAATGATATTTTTTTCATCTGTTCTTTGGAATTATTTATTGCTAACTGGCAATAGTTGCCTCAAAATTTACTCTATTTATAATCGCTCTTCCAAGGGTTACCTCATCGGTATACTCAAGCTCATCGCCAAATGCAACTCCCCTTGCAATTGCTGAAATTGATACTTGAAACGGTTTCAATTTTTTATAAATGAAAAAGTTTGTTGTATCGCCCTCCATAGTGGCGCTAAGCGCCATAATTACTTCTCTTACGTTGCCCGATTCAATTTTGTTAACCAGCTGATTGATCTTTAGATCAGCAGGTCCAATTCCATCCATTGGGCTAATAACACCTCCTAATACAAAATACAAGCCATTATATTGATGTGTATTCTCAATCGACATTACATCCTTAATGTTCTCCACCACACATATCAATGAACTATCGCGGCGTGGGTTCGAGCATATTGTGCAAACATCCGAATCGGATATATTGTTGCAGATACTGCAATGTTTTACATCATGCCTAAGCTTAATCATTGCCTCCGAGAACCTGTCGACATCTCCTTCGCTCTGCCTTAAAAGATGCAAAACCAACCTTAACGCTGTTTTTCTTCCTATACCCGGAAGCTTTGCAAACTCCTCAACTGCATTCTCCAGCAGCTTCGATGGGTAAACTTGGGTGTGCATTATCAAAAATCCTTTTTCACAAATCTACAAAATATCGTTCAAAGCGATTTGGGTTGATGTTTATTTTTTCTACAATTGTATTCGAAATATAAAACACTCAGAATGTCACCCACACTTATTGCAACAATAGTTGGTTTGTACTTTATTACCTTGCTGGTAATTACCTATTTAACATCGAGGAATGCAACTAACCATACGTTTTTCTTAGGAAATAAAAAATCGCCGTGGTACGTCGTTGCCTTTGGGATGATTGGCGCATCGCTTTCGGGTGTTACATTCATGTCGGTTCCGGGCGATGTGATGAACAAGCAGTTCACCTACATGATGATGGTTTTTGGTTTTCTTGCTGGTTATATCATTATTGCTACCGTACTGATGCCCTTGTACTATAGGTTAAACTTAACATCAATATATAGCTATTTAGAGGGAAGGTTTGGTAAATCCACCTATAAAACGGGTGCTTCATTTTTCTTGCTTTCGAGGATAATTGGGGCTTCGTTACGTATGTTTATTGTTGTAAACGTATTGCAGATATTCGTTTTCGATGCTTGGAATATCCCGTTCTATGTCACAATACTCATCTTTATCGTTTCTATCCTAATATATACCTTTAAAGGAGGGATAAGAACTATTATTTGGACCGATACCCTGCAAACCACTTTTATGCTTTTGGCAGTGGTGCTATCAATAGTATTTATTTCTAAGGAGTTGAACCTGTCATTTGGCGGATTACTTTCAAAAGTTTTTCAGAGCGACTATTCGCGAATTCTAGATACCGATTGGAGTAGTAAGCAGTTCTTTTTAAAGCAGTTCCTAAGTGGAGCATTTATTGCTATTACCATGACCGGGCTTGATCAGGAGATGATGCAAAAGAATTTGAGTTGTAGATCGTTAAAAGATGCTCAAAAGAATATGTTCTCCTTTAGCGCTGTGTTGGTATTTGTAAACCTCATGTTTTTAGTCCTTGGTGCAATCCTAATTTTCTATGCAAACTCTCGAGGAATAAGCGTTTCAAATACTGATAATCTATTCCCCACCATTGCCATTCAGCATTTATTGCCCATT
>JBPXJX010000803.1:0-7690 GCA_051715525.1 Bacteroidales bacterium | reverse complement strand
TTTTAATTTCGAATAAAAAAGAATTGGCCAATGATTATGAAAACAATTGTTGTAAATGAACTTAAGATTACCCTAAAAATTGTTGAGAAGAAGTGATGAAACGTAAACGATTCAATGAAAAATAGAACAAAATGATTGATAAATACAAGCAGAATAATGCTAGATATAATATACTTTTTATCGGTGGTAATATTCAGCGGCACTTTTTAAACTTTTTTTAATTTCGAATAAAAAAGAATTGGCCAATGATTATGAAAACAATTGTTGTAAATGAACTTAAGATTACCCTAAAAATTGTTGAGAAGAAGTGATGAAACGTAAACGATTCAATGAAAAATAGAACAAAATGATGCATAAATACAATAAGCATAGTATATTTTACAAACCAGCCAATATCTTTCATGCTTAATGTTGGGCTTCCCTTTTTATCTGCAGTATCTTGAGTTGTTATGTTTGAGAGGATAAATGGTCGCATAAAGGCAATGAACAGTGAAGCTGTAGAGTGCATTCCAAGAGTTCCCATAAATGCATCAATAGTTAAACCTGTTAAAAAGCCTAGCACTAAAAGCAACCATCCAGGTATCTCAAATGGCAAAAGCATTATGAAGAGAACGTATACATATGGGTTGATGAAACCTCCAAGTTTGATATTATTTAAAATAAGAATTTGTATTGCTAAAAGCACTACAAATAATAACGCCATACGACCTAATTGCTTACTCATTTTGCTTTGAGTTTTCGATTAACTTTCGTTCTGCCGCTTGAAGTGATCTAATAATATAAACGCTATTTATCCTTTTAAAATCGCATAGCAGCTTTACCTTAACAACATAGAAACTGCCATCCTTCAAGTCAAACTCTTCGATTGTGCCTAAAGGAATGTTTGGCGGGAAAGTTGGAGAAAACCCGCTGGTAACAATTGTATCGCCAAGCGTAAGGCTAACATGCTGGGGAATTTCATAAAGCGTTGCCACTCGATAATCACCACCATCCCATTGTAATCGGCCAAATATTCCAGAACGACGATGCTTTGCCGATATTTTTAAATCTGTATTGAGTAATGAAATAACTGTTGAGAAGTTACCAGTTACCGATGCTATAACTCCAATTGCTCCATCCTTTGTAACAACTCCCATTTCGGGGGTTATTCCTTCATTAGAGCCAACGTTAAGGGTTAATAAATTATTCTGACGGTTAACAGAGTTGTTTACTACTCGGGCAATAGAGTATGTAAACTTTGCTCCACTTATTGAATCGGAGTAAAGATGTTTGTTTGACTCAATTCTATTATTTAATTTGGCTATCTCGTTTCTTAGTGCAACATTCTCAAGCCTTAATTCAATATTACTTTGCTTTAGGTTGAGGTAGTTTCCAGCACTACTTATCTGATTGTCTATTATGCTTATCAAACCTCGACTCAACTTTCCAAATCTTGCTTTTTGGTAATAGCTGTGATCAACTAATAACCATATTGAAAAGCCTTCTAAGAGAACAAAAAGAATTAAGAAATGGTACTTCTCAAGAAATCGTAAAAGGCTATTCATTGGTTATAAATCTGAGGTTTGTAATTTAATTATCTCATTAGGAACGGGAATCTGTCCACATTCTTGAGTGCGATACCTGTACCTCTTGCAACTGCGTGAAGTGGATCTTCAGCAACTCTAAATTTTATGTTGATTTTATCGGTTAAGCGCTTATCAAGGCCTTTTAGTAAACCGCCGCCACCTGCTAGATAAATACCCTTTTTAACAATATCGGCGTAAAGTTCTGGTGGAGTTTGCTCTAAAACACCTAGAATAGCCGCTTCAACTTTTGATATCGATTTGTCTAAGCAGTGCGCAATTTCTTGGTAAGAGATAGGTACCTCAATTGGCAGGGCTGTCATAAGGTTTGGACCTCGAACAATAAAATCTGCAGGAAGATTTTCTAAGTCGGGTAGGGCAGAGCCTACTGCAATTTTAATATCCTCGGCTGTACGTTCTCCGATTTTAATGTTATGCTGATGACGCATGTATGCTTGAATATCGGCAGTAAATCCATCACCGGCAATTCGAATCGATTTATTGCAAACAATACCTCCAAGCGCAATAACAGCAATTTCAGTTGTGCCACCTCCTATATCTACAACCATGTTTCCTTCTGGGGCTTCAACATCAAGGCCAATACCTAAAGCCGCAGCCATAGGTTCGTAAATCATGTACACATCACGACCACCCGCATGCTCTGAAGAGTCGCGAACAGCGCGAATTTCAACCTCAGTACTGCCGCTAGGTATACATACAACCATACGAAGCGAAGGTGAGAAAAGCTTGTTTTTAGGGTTGATCATCTTAATCATCCCACGAATCATCTGCTCTGCGGCGTTAAAGTCGGCGATTACACCATCGCGTAAAGGGCGAATAGTTTTGATGTTCTCGTGAGTTTTACCGTGCATTTGTCGGGCCTGTTCACCAATTGCAATAAGCTTATTGGTCGCTGTATCGATGGCAACAATGGATGGCTCATCAACAACTATCTTGTCGTTGTGTATAATTATGGTGTTGGCTGTACCTAGGTCGATGGCCAACTCTTGCGTTAAGAATGAAAAAACTCCCATATTTTGTTGTTATTATATTTTTAATGTTTGAAATGTCTTATACCTGTTGCAACCATCGCTACACCGTTTTCGTTACAGAAATCGATGCTCTTAAGATCGTTAACCGATCCACCTGGTTGTACAACTGCTGTTATGCCTGCATTGTGGGCAATCTCTACGCAATCGGGGAATGGGAAAAATGCATCCGATGCCATAACTGCGCCCTTTAAGTCGAACCCAAAATTTGTAGCCTTCTCAATAGCATGTTTTAGCGCATCAACTCGTGATGTTTGCCCTACGCCGCTAGCAACAAGCTGCTGATTTTTTGCAAAAACAATTGCATTCGATTTTGAGTGTTTAACAATCTTGTTAGCAAACACCAAATCGTTAAACTCCTCGCTGGTTGGCACTTTCAATGTAATGGGTTTCATATCTTTTACCGTTTCGATACTCGCATCACGTTCTTGGACGAGTGCCCCCGATAACATCGATTTGTACTGATATTTTGGTAGTTCAAAACTCTTTTGGATTAAGATAATCCTATTCTTTTTTGTTGTTAGAATAGATAACGATTCGCTTTGATAGCCCGGAGCAATAATTACTTCGAAAAATAGTGAGTTCATTGCTTCAGCTGTTTTTGAGTCAACCATTCGGTTAACCACAATTACGCCACCAAATGCCGATACAGGATCGCCAGCAAGGGCATCATGCCAAGCTTGCTCAAGCGTATCGCGAGAGGCCAAACCGCAGGCATTGTTGTGCTTAAGTATGGCAACTGTTGGTTCTTGAAATTCAGCTATAAGGTTCACTGCAGCATCAATATCTAAAAGATTGTTGTACGATATCTCTTTGCCATGAATATGCTCAAAGAGGCCGTCGAACGAACCATAAAAAACACCTTTCTGATGTGGATTTTCACCATAGCGAAGTGTTTTGTTCCCCTGAACGCTTTGTTTAAAAGCAGGTTTTGGAAAATTGCCATTAAAATAGTTGAATATGGCTACATCATAGTTTGAAGTGGTATTGAATGCCTCGGCGGCAAATTTTCTTCTATCCTCGATGCTCGACGAACCATTCTTTGATTCTAGAACATCTAAAAGATCGTTATACTGATTGCGTGACGAAACGATGATTACATCTTTAAAGTTTTTTGCAGCAGCACGAATAAGCGATACGCCACCAATGTCAATTTTTTCAATAATTTCAGCCTCTTTTGCACCCGATGCAACTGTTTCCTCAAAAGGATAAAGATCAACAATCACCAAATCAATTTCAGGTATTTGATACTCTTGAAGTTGAAATAAGTCATTCTCGTTATCGCGACGAGCTAGTATTCCGCCAAATACTTTTGGGTGAAGCGTTTTAACCCTACCTCCAAGAATTGATGGATAAGATGTTAGCTCTTCAACAGGTGTTGCCTCAACGCCACATTCATTAATGAAATTTAGGGTTCCTCCTGTAGAGTATATTTGAACGTTAAGTCGCTTGAGTTCTCGTACTATTTTATCGAGATTTTCTTTGTAGAAAACTGATATAAGCGCAGTCTTAATCTGTTTTAACTCATTCATAGTCAGTAAAACTATTTATTTGATGTTATAAAAAACCCATTTGGCAATCTCGGCTGTAAATTTGGCTAAAAGCATTGGAATAACCATTATGCAAAGGGCTTAAATTATAAAAAAATAAATTATTTTTTAACAATTTTGTGTTGAAATCTGATTATGTGGGTAAAAAGGGTTTTTCGAAATGATTAAAAACCCATTTAACATTAGTGTTCACAGTATTTAACAATGATTTTAAAGTGAATACTATCTTTTTAATTACCTTTGACCATTATAGCTATTAAATACAATTATAAAAATTATATGAAGAAGACATTTAAAACCTTAATTATTCTTGTAAAAGTTGCTCGTGAAAGCATGCAGTTTGCTTACCATGCAATTTCGGTTAATAAACTTCGAACTTTCCTTTCGCTATTTGGGATAACAATTGGTATTTTTGCTATCATTTCAGTATTTACTATTCTCGATAGCCTTGAAAAAAATGTTAGGGATAGCATTCAGTCTCTTGGCGATAACGTGGTTTATGTGCAAAAATGGCCTTGGGGTGGAAATGGTGAATATCCATGGTGGAAATATATGAACAGACCTCAGCCAAACCTTAAAGATATGGCTGAAATACGCCGAAGAAGTAATCTTGCTGAGTCATCCGTATTTTGCATCTACTTCAGGAAGCAAATTAAATATCAGCGTAATGAAGTGGCGACTCAGCTAATAGAAGGGGTAAGTGATGGTTATGATTTGGTGAAAGTATTTGATATTGAACAGGGTCGTTTTTTTACCCAGTTTGAGCTTAACTCCGGAAGGAGTGTTGCAATTCTTGGAAGCAAACTTGCTAGCGATTTGTTTCAAGGAGCCGATCCGCTCGGAAAGGATATTAAAATTGCAGGTCGGAAAGTAAGAGTTGTTGGGGTTTTTAAAAAGGAAGGAAAGTCGGCAATTGGAGAAAATAGCCATGACGAAATGGTAATTATCCCTGTTGGACTTGCAAATACTATTGTAGATCCTGATAGAGCAGGTCCGCTAATCATGGTAAAAGCCAAAAAGGATGTTGCTACAGATGATCTTAATGATGAACTCAGAGGAATTCTTCGTTCATTTCACAAAATTAAGCCCTTAGATGATGAGGATTTTGCTTTGAATCAGATTAGCTTGATAAAAGATGGGATTGATGCAATTTTTGGAGCAATTAATATGGGCGGAGGTATTATCGCTTTCTTCTCTATTCTGGTTGGGGGTTTTGGTATTGCAAATATTATGTTTGTATCTGTTAAAGAGCGCACAAGCGTTATTGGTGTGCAAAAGGCATTAGGTGCAAAAAGATATTTTATTCTTATTCAGTTCCTATATGAGTCGGTTCTATTAGCTGTTGCTGGTGGGATAATTGGGTTACTGCTAATTTTTATAGGAACAGTTTTGATCTCATCTACATCCGATTTTTCAATCAGTTTAACCGTCTCTAATATTGTTCGGGGCTTGCTAATATCTGCTGTAATAGGTATTGCTTCTGGTTTTGTCCCTGCTTGGGTAGCATCAAGGTTAAATCCTGTTGAGGCAATTAATACAAAAGGGTAACAATGTGTTGATGCGATGCCGCTTTGCGGTGCTGCTGTAAAATATGGAAATCTACTTTTTAAAGGAATTCATTTGGCTTTCAACCTCATTGGTTAGGTCGATGAATTCCTTTACGCTTAATCGCTCAGGTCGAAGTTCTGAGAATCTTGACGATAATTCAACATTATGAAAAACGGAGCGGATCGAGTTGCGAAGTGTTTTCCGACGTTGATTAAATCCTGCTTTTACAACTTTAACGAACAGCTCTTCGTTGCAATCTAATTTGTTAACACCATTGCGTTCTAACCTTATAACAGCCGATTTTACCTTTGGAGGTGGTGTAAAAACGCCTTCGTTTACTGTAAAAAGGTATTTAATGTCGAAATAGGCTTGAAGTAAAACGCTTAAAATGCCATAAGTTTTCGTACCTGGCTTCTCGCTAATGCGCTGAGCAACCTCTTTTTGAATCATGCAAACAACTTCGCTTACAGAATCCTTGTTTTCAAGAACTTTAAAAAAGATTTGCGAAGAGATGTTGTAGGGGAAGTTTTCAATAATAGCCAAATTTCCATTAAATTTATCCTTAAGGTTTATTTCTAAAAAATCTCCATGAATTAAGTTAGGGGATAATGCGGGTAAAGTTTTTATAAGATAATCAACAGATTCAGAGTCAACTTCGGCAGCATAAAACTTATTGCCAAATCTCTCGTGTAGCCCAAATGTTATTACGCCCATGCCAGGACCAATCTCAAGGATAAAATCAGATTTGTCAGCCTTCAAACTTTCAACTATGCGATTAGCAATGTTTTTATCATTCAGAAAGTGTTGTCCTAGTTGCTTTTTCGGTCTTACTGCTGGCATTTTTATAAGTTTGATACAAAGGTGCGTTTTTTATGGCTGTGAAGCAAATCTGTTGAATAATGAACAACCATCAACTATAAAATTATATCTTAGCAAGCAAAACGCTAGTAATTGAATAAGAGTCATAATATAGTTGTTAGGATTGCAATTGCAATTTTTGCCTACTCGTTCATCGTTTTTAAAATTGGGTGGAATGGATTAGGGGATATTTCTAACTTACTCAAAGTATCATTATCCGCTCAAAATCTTTATTGGTTTGTTTTAGTGTTTTTTCTTATGCCAATTGTATGGGCGCTTGAAGCAATTAAATGGCGTGTAATTTTAGCCGATTACACCCGAATATCTTTTTGGAGAAGTTGGCGTTCGGTTTGGTATGGTTTAGTTGCAGGGCATCTAACGCCTAATCGAATTGGTGAACCGATTGGGCGTTTGGCTTTTATCGATCCTGATGTAAGGGGCAAAGCTGGCTTCCTTGCTGTGTGGGGTAGTTTCTCGCAACAATTGGCTACATTGCTTTTCGGTTTAATAGGAATAATATGGTGGGTTGGGGTAAAAGGGTATACACTTTTACCATCAGAGGTACCTGCTTGGCTTATAACTACAGTCGTTTTTCTTTGGGTATTGCTTCTTTTGCTCGGAATATTTAGAATTAATTGGCTTACCCATTGGCTCGAACAATTTAGTTGGTTTAAAAGGGTGTTGCATAACGAAAGGTTGGGGCTCAAATTTAAACTATCAACTTATTTGCTGGTACAACTAATAAGTTTAATTCGATATTCGATTTTTTCGACTCAATATGTATTACTTATTCGATTGTTTGGAGTTTCTACCAACCTTTTAGATTTGTTTGCAATTGTTGCCCTAACATACTTCTTCACAAGCCTAATTCCAACGTACTCGGTTAGCGAGGTTGGTGTAAAAGCAGGGTTTGCAATCTGGTTTTCTGCTATGCTATCGAGTAATGCATTAGGTGTTGCTACCGCATCGCTTTTTCTCTGGGTTTTAAACCTGGCTTTGCCGGCGCTTATAGCTGCTTGGTTCCCATGGAAAGGAGAAGAATAGTTAAAACAAAATCACTTTACGCTCTTTTTCCTTACTTTTATTGTCAAAACGAAAGGGAATATGAGTACCTATCAAAAGC
>JBPXJX010000802.1:0-7240 GCA_051715525.1 Bacteroidales bacterium | reverse complement strand
TTCCGATCTTGGTATTAAAGTACCTATCATGTGCGTAAATCCAAGAAAACGTAAGTATCAAAGTTTCTATTAAACGTATGGGTTACGCCTACCGAGGGATAAGGTTAATTATCCAATAGCATCCTAAAAGATGCTTTTTTTTTAAATTCTAATAGCTTTTAGCATGAAAATCAAACTTTTCGAAAAGCTGTCGTTACAACAGAAAATTTTGTGGTTGGTAATCGGAGCATCTGTTATCCTTTTTGTTTTAGTTGTTGGAAACATCTCTATAAAAACAAGGAAAGACTCATTAACATATGCAATAAAGCATATTGATGCTGTTTCAGATGCTCATGTGGCCAATGTTAAAAGTATTCTTGAGAAAGACCTTATCATAGCTCGGACTATTTCCAATGCAGTTCAAATTCAAAAACTTCTCCCTGAGGATAAATGGAAACCCCTTTTCGCAAAAATATACGAAGAGGCCTTAACCAACAATCCCGATATTCTTTCGGTTTGGGATAGCTGGGAGCTAAGCTACATCGACCCAAAGCATAAAAAAGACTATGGCAGGTATGAGTGTTTCTACTGGAGAGAAAATGGACAAATAAAAAACGCTACAGATATAGGTAGCATAGATGGAGACCCTGTCGATTACGCTCGAGTTAAAAGAGAAAAAACCGAAAGTATTGAAGATCCCTATTTCTACAGCTACACTAAGGATAAAAGGAATGAGTTTTTAATGACAAGCATTATCGTCTCTAACATTATTGACGGAAAATTTGTAGGGGTAATAGGACTTGATATTGAACTGACTAGATACTACGATGATATTAGACATATTAAGCCATTTCCTGATAGTTACGCTCTTTTGATATCTAACAATATTAAGTACGTTGCACACCCCGACAAAGAAAAGATTGGACTCAGCGCACTTGATGATTATGAGGCGGTTTTTAGTAAGCACGAAGTTGTAGAAAAGATAAAAAATGGAGAAGCTGCATTTTTTGAAGCTCAAGATATTAATGGTGTTGCCTCTTATTTCTCGCTTAAGCCAATTATTGTTGGAAAAAACAAAATGCATTGGTCGCTCATAACCGTTGTACCTAAATCGTCCATAACAAAATCTACTACTTCAGGTTTTTGGCAAGCTTTAATAATAGGAATTATTGGTATATCTATTCTTATTATCATTACCTACCTATTTTCGAAAAAGTATATTGTTGAGCCTATTAAGCGTATTATTTTTATTCTTAAGCGTATTTCAATGGGTCATGTTGATTTAGATATGTTATCAAAAGAAGATCAGCAAGATGAAATGGGTGAGATGCTCAGCTATTTGAACAGCAATATAAATGGTCTTTTCAAAAAAACTGAATTTGCTCATAGCATTGGCGACGGAAATCTAGATACAACTTTAACGCTGCTAAGCGACGAAGATCTTTTGGGAGAGTCGCTAATCCATATGCAGCAAAGCCTAAAAACTGCCAAAGATGCTGAAATAATACGTAAAGCAGAGGATGAGAAGCGTCAGTGGACAAACGCAGGGTTAGCCAAGTTTAGCGAAATTCTTCGTCAGAATAACGATAAACTTGAAATTCTATCTGCCGAAATCATCAAAAACGTTGTTCACTATATTGGTGCAAACCAAGGTGGATTATTTATCTTAAACGATGATGAGCCTGAGAATATACACTTCGAACTTTTATCTGCATTTGCTTATAATAGACAAAAATTTATTAATAAACAGATACTATTCGGTGAAGGGTTAGTTGGAACTTGTGCCTTGGAGAAGCAAACCATTTTCCTTACCGAAATTCCTGATAATTACATTGAAATAACCTCAGGACTTGGTGAGGCTCGTCCTCGATGCTTACTAATTGCCCCTCTTTTAGTTGAAGAAAAGGTTTTAGGAATAATTGAACTTGCTTCATTCAGCGATATTGAACAGTACCAGATAGAGTTTGTTGAAAAGTTAGCACAGAGTATAGCATCAACTCTTATTTCAGTCCGAACAGGTATAAGAACTTCTCAACTCCTTGCCAAAACGCAACAACAATCGGAAGAGATGTCGGCACAAGAGGAGGAAATGCGCCAAAACATGGAAGAGCTTCAGGCAACTCAAGAGGAAGCTGCTAGGAAAACAACCGAAATGCAGAACTATATTGATGCAATCAATAATGCTTGCTACTTAATTGAGTATGATCCGAACGGATATATTGTTTTCATTAATGATGCTTATATAAATCTGCTTCGAATCCCTCGTGAGAAACTGGTTGGAACTCACCATTCATACAAAATGGATTTAGATGTTGAGCAGCAAAAAGAATATGATAAATTCTGGTTTGATTTGAAAAATGGGGTTGTAAAAAAGGTTACTAATAAGTTTACAATTGATGACGTAGCGTATACCTTTGATGAAACATATTCGCCATTAATGGATGAGCAAGGACAAGTATACAAGATTGTAAAAATTGCTAATAATATCAGCAAATAGACAATAAATTCTATTTATTTCATTAGGCTCAGGTAAACGCTGAGCCTAGTTTTTTTAAACAAACTTTATGGGAGAAATGAGTTGGGATAAGCTTTTAAGCCCAGTTAGACTTGGAGCGGAAAGCGATGAAATATTGGATTTAAATTTTACCAGAACACAGTTCCAACGCGACTATGATCGTATCATTTTTTCGTCTCCCTTTCGAAGGCTTCAGAATAAAACTCAAGTTTTCCCACTACCGGGTAGCGTGTTTGTTCATAACCGTTTAACCCATAGCCTTGAAGTTGCCAGCGTTGGTCGTTCTTTAGGAAATATGCTGGTAAATACGATCTCTCAGAAAGAATCTAGTGCTAACGCTAGCCTTATCTCAGAAATCCCTACCATTGTTTCAACAGCATGTTTAATTCACGATATGGGGAATCCCCCATTTGGCCATAGTGGCGAAGAGGCCATCAGGAAATATTTCATCGATAATTCTGAGATATTTAATCCTTTGGTTTCGAAGGATGAGTGGGTTGATTTGATCAGATATGAGGGAAATGCCAACGCATTTAGATTACTAACCCAACAACTAGAAGGCAGAAGAAGTGGCGGTTTCAGGCTCAGCTATGCTGTTTTAGCTTCAATGGTAAAATACCCTTACCCTTCAACGGCAAAAGCTAAAAAGTTTGGATTTTTTCAGTCTGAAATCGATGTTTTTGCATCAATTGCCAAAAGGGTTGAACTGGTTCAGAATAATCAAAACTCATACTCACGCCACCCCCTGGTTTATCTAGTTGAGGCCGCTGATGATATCTGCTATCAGATTATGGATATCGAAGATGCTCATAAGCTCGGAATCCTCTCAACAGAATATGCAAAGGAGCTTTACATCAACTTCTTCGATAAGCAAACCAACGCTAAGGATATTGAAAGGATAAATGCAACGCTTATTGAGGTCACTGATATCAATGAGCAGATATCATTCTTAAGAGCTCTTGTTATTGGAAAATTGATTAACGAGTGCTCAAAATCCTTTGCCGACAGATACGAAGCAATAATGAAAGGGGAACAAGTTCCTCCGTTGATTGATTGCCTCGAAGGAAGTTCCTTAGAGGCTATGAAGGTTGTGAAGAAAATCTCCATCGAGCAGATATATAACCATAAAACGGTAATTGAGATCGAGCTCAGCGGGTATCGAATTATTGGCAGTTTGCTCGATAACTATTGCAAAGCAATAATTAGACCTGATAGCGCATACCATTCAAAGATATTGCGATTACTTCCAAAGCAATTCAGATTTGAGAGAGGAACAAACTACCAAAAGTTGATGGGAATTCTGGATTATATAACAGGAATGACTGACCTTTACGCCCTTGAGCAATTTAGGGTTTTGCAAGGTATCAATCTTCCTGGAATTCCGCATTAAAATAGATAATGTTACTAGGCTTTGCCTTAGCAAGAAATGATCTTATTATTTGGTGCGCATCGCGATTATCGGAGCAATGGGTAATAATATCATCGATTAAGGAGAGGTTTCCATCAATGCTGCTTGGATCGAAAAAGCCGTAACCTATCAACTTTCCATTAATCACCTTTACGACCGATTTTTCGGAGTCGGTCCTACCTTTATCAAAAAGCAGAAAGCTTTTTGATGCTAGTCCAATGCTGTTTATTGCCTTTTGTACTCTAACATTATATGATTCGGCCGATTCCTCATCGACACAGGCTCCAAAGCACTTCTTAATCTCATAATGAAAGCACGCTAACCCTGATGTGTATAATCCGCATAGAGTTTGGCAAAGGTTATACTCATCAATTAGCCTATCGATAAAATCTCGAGACTCCTCTGCGGTAGAGAATGTGGTTAAAGGTAAACCATCAGCACTCGACATTCGCTTTGCCTTAAGGCATAAATAGCCATTTTCGTTCTCGTAATGGTATAAACCAATCTGATTTCCAACCCTCCTCCCTAAACGGTTAAAAATGGGCTTGCTTTTCTTTATCTCCTCGGTCTCCGCTAGCAACGCAACGAGCTCACTACCGGTGATTTCGTAGCTGACATCGGCAATTCTAGACCTCATCTCTTCTGCCTTTACCGTTTTAGAAGTTCCAAGATGTTGCTGTACCCTTTGTCGAATATTTAAACTTTTCCCAACATATATAAGTTCTCCCCTTTCGTCGTACAAATAGTAAACACCCGTTTCTTCGGGTAGTTTTGATATTACAGATAGGTTTAAATTTGGGTGAAGCCCTTTTTTATCTGGCACAGCACTTAAAGCATCGGAATCGTTATGCTTATTTACGGATAGTAACAAATCGAAAAGTTTAACTGTTGCTAGGGCATCGCCAGCAGCACGATGCCGATCGTTAATGCGAATACCCAAATCTTTACATAGATTACCTAAGCTATACGACGCCTTTCCGGGAATCAATTTACGGCTTAGCCTAACTGTACATATTGTTTCGCGATCAAAATTATAGCCCAGCTGCTTAAACTCGCTTTGGATAAAGCGATAATCGAACGGGGCATTATGGGCAACAAAAATCTTACCTTCAGTTAACTCTACAATCCTCTTAGCGACCTCAAAAAAGCGAGGTGCATTGGTAACCATATCATCAGTAATTCCAGTCAACTGAGATATATAGTAGGGAATTGGTCGCTCGGGGTTGATTAGCGTAACAAACTCATCGATAACCTTCGACCCATCGTGAACATACAATGCAATTTCGGTAATCTTATCGTGCTGGGCATTTCCTCCTGTGGTTTCAATATCGATGATTGTATACATAAAAAGATAATTTTTCAGGGCGTTAAATTAGGAAGAAATATTATTTAAGTTAGAGCTAATTTTTAATGAATATTGATTTATCGATAGGGATTTACTTTTAATACTAACAATGTTTTTTTACATTTATGCAAAACAATAATTGCCTAAATAACTTTATTGAGCAGTTTTTGTTTAACTTTTAAATTGATAAATCATGCTACCCGACTACCATATGCATACTTTTTTATCCGATGGGAAAGATTCCCATGAGGATATGGTGACTTCGGCTGCATTCAAAAGCATTCCTGAGATTGGTTTCACCGATCACATCAGCGTTAAACCAGTTGGCTGGGCTATGGACTTGGCCAATATACCTACAATGATTGAAAAAGTTGAGTCATTAAACGAAGATGAAAAAAATCCAGTTTTAGTTAAGCTTGGAGGCGAAATAGATTATATCCCTGGAATGGAGAAAGAGATTTCCTTACTAATAAACTCTATTCCCTTCGACTATACCATTGGCTCTGTTCACTTCATCAACGATTGGAATTTCGATACTGACATCAACCCTTACGATCAAATTAATATTGATAAGTTTTATACTGATTACTTTAAGCTTGTTCAGCAATCGGCAAAATCAGGTTTATTCGATGTTATTGGGCACTGCGATTTGGCTAAAAAATTCTCGTATTACCCATCATTTAGGCTTGAACGCCTTTACGAGGAAACAGCAAAAGTTTTTAAGAAATCAGGTGTGGTTGTGGAGCTAAATACAAGCGGGCGAATTAAACCCTGTCAGGAATTTTACCCTTCGGCAGTATTCCTTGAAAAGCTGGCTAAATACAAAGTGCCAATCTGCCTTGGTTCCGATGCTCACGTTGAGCAAAACATTGGGCAATTTTTCGATGAGGCAATATCAGAGCTAAAAGCCTTAGGTTACAAGGAGATTGTGAAGTTTACGAAGCGAATGCGAGAGCCTCAGCGGATTTGATTCTGTAAAAAATTATTTCTCCCATTCTTTCCTGAGCATCCCATAAACCAAATCATCAAGCCATTCGCCATCTTGGAGTATACTCTCCTTGAAGTGTGCTTCTTTCCTAAAACCTAACCTCTCAACAAGTTTGATTGAGCCCTCGTTCCTTGGATCAATTGATGCGATTATACGATGTTTATCAAGGGTCTTAAAAAGATATGGAAAAACTCCCGAAAGAGCTTCCGAAGCATAGCCTTGCTTCTGGTAATTTTTATCGATTGTACAACCTATTTCAACTTGTTTGTTTTCTGGATCAATAAAATGGAGCCCAATATCTCCAATTATCGTATTATCATCTTTACTGATTATAACAAGCTGGAACCAAGTTCCATTAATATTGATTGTTGGAGAAACCCTATTCTCGATAAAGCTAACAACATCATCAATGGTTTTAGGAATCCAACCCTGATAGATATTTGTAAAAGCATCAGAGCGATAACGAAAGACTGATTTTGCATCGCTTTTTTGAATTGGGCGTAAAAGTAACCGGTCAGTAGTTATAGTAATATTATCCATAATAATCCGTAGAAGAAAGGACGTTCGCTAAACTCTAAATCCTAAAACAAGGATATCATCAACTTGCTTTTGGTTGCCCATGTAAGAATCGAGGGTTTGAGAAAGAACCTTCTTCTGCTCGGGCAGAGTCATATGCTGTAGGTTAATTAGCAGCTTTTTAAAGTTGGCCAGCAAGAATTTGTAATTCTTTTCACCTCCAAACTGATCGCAATAACCATCGGACATCATGTAAATAGTATCGGTTTCCAAAAGAGTAATCCGGTGGGTTTTAAAGGGCAATTCTCCCACTACATAGTATCCAATTGGCATTTTGTCGCCCTTAATCTCGAATAAATCAAAACTATCAGAAGTTATTATATCATCAAAATATTCTAACGGTTTAGTTTCACTTTTTTTATTTCGACAAATAATTATTGGCATAAAGGCGCCAGCATATTCTAGGGTTCTATTCTTTCTGTCGATAAA
>JBPXJX010000801.1:0-3659 GCA_051715525.1 Bacteroidales bacterium | reverse complement strand
TGGATGGGCTTGTTATTCTACTCGACAAAATTGACTCTGATCAACTTGTACTCACCTGTAAATTCAAAACTTTTCTTTATTGTATATGTGAAAATCTTTGGAAAAATGTACTCGAAAAGCGTAAAGCAGCTAATAACTACTTCATGAGAAAAGTGGATACTTCGAATGATAGCGACTTTACCGAAGAATATGACAACCAACTTTACGAAAATCTTTTCAACGAAGTTTTCCAAACACTAGATCCGGTATGCAAAGAGATATTGCAATTATACTGGCAAGACTATTCTGGTCTTGAAATTGCAGAAAAACTAGGTTACACTTATGGTTATGTAAGAAAAAAGAAGTGTGAGTGTCAAGCTGAACTGATGAAGAGAATTTCAGAGCATCCTGATTTTAGGCATATTAAAAGAACAGAAAAGGCAACAAAGCATTTGGTTTGTGATTAACAATAGTAATTTAAAATTGTTACGTTAATGAGAAACTACATAGGATACATTATTGATTATGCTGACGGAAACCTTTCTGAAAGCAAGCGCAAATGGTTCGAATATGAGATGTATCGTAATAAAAGTT
Source organism: Bacteroidales bacterium (assembly GCA_051715525.1). GTDB lineage: Bacteria > Bacteroidota > Bacteroidia > Bacteroidales > Tenuifilaceae > UBA8529. Next base: position 3,086 of record JBPXJX010000801.1, on the reverse strand, counting down.
TAATGGATAAATATGAACTATTCATTAGAGTTAATAATTCGATGCGTGGCCGCTTTGATTTGGTTGAAGTAGAAAATGATCCTGAACTTTCTAAAACAAACCTTTATACTAGTCAAATGGTTTTGGAATTCAAGAAAGGTAATAACATGGATCGCTATGACTTTATAAGCAACTCTCTTCTCTCAATTGATAATATTCCTGAATTCCAGTCAAATAAAGACTCATCGGAAGCTGAACTAAATAAAACGACTAAACAATGGGTAGAAGAGTGGAGCAATAATGATCAATCAAAAGACATTAGAACTAAAGAAAGAAGAAGTTTTATTAGCTCAGCGCTAGATGAGAACGAGCACCAAAAGTCAACAAATACAAAGCAAAAATCTTTCAATCTTCGAATTATCGGATATGCTGCAGCAGCTTTAATTGCTATATTTCTAGTTACAAAATCATTAACACCTTCAGATACAACTGACAGATTATATAATGAGTTCTATAAACCCCTTAATGCTTATAGTAACATTACTAGAAGTGGAAATGAACAAAAGGATGCTTTCACTGATGCAGTTGAAAAATATAAACATGGTGACTACCAGTATGCTGGTAATTTATTTAACAATTTAGTAAGCAAAAATCAGAATGTCAATAAATATATATTTTTCAGCGGAATAACTCATTTACAATTAGGCAATTACCAGATGGCTATATCTCAACTCAATCAAGTAATCTTGAGCAATGATGATTTTACTAAAGATGCTCAATGGTATTTAGGGCTTGCATATCTTAAATTAGGAGATAAAGAAAACGCACAGTTGCATTTTAAAACATTAGCCGAAACAAAAGGTTATTATCAAAAGCAAGCTCATGACCTTTTAGAACGAATAAAATAGTAAACCACAGTAGCAAAACCTGTTGTTAAGAGTCCCAAAGAAATGAAAATCAAGTAACCTTGTCCGCTATTCATAGGAGAATTATCACCTAAAACCTCATATGCAGCCCAATAAGATGGCTTTGAGTATGAAGGAGGTGTTTCTAATAAGTAATCTAGTTTTGATTTACGAAGCGCTTCACACTTTTCGTCACCTTTTGATAAATAATAGTAAAACCCTTTCATAATCTTTTCGCTTGCATTATCATTAACATCCCAATATGTGCAAATAACAGATGGTACACCTGCAAGAAAGAATCCTCTCGCCAGGCTCATAATACCCTCACCACCTATTAAATTACCATCACCAGTGTTGCAAGCGCTTAACACAACCATGGGTGATTTTATTCGTGTATTGCCAATTTCGTAATTATATAAACGACCATCGTTAAGCTTATCGTTAACACTATCAAATACTAAAAAAGAAAACTTTGAGTTATTTTTATCAATAGACGAGTGCATTGCCAAATGCAAAATGACTGATTCGTTTATTTTGGACATGAATTTGCTCTCGGTAGCCTCATTTAAGCTGACTCTTTCTGTTTTAAAAAATCTTGAAATTGAGGTTATCTCGTTATTTGCTCCAGTAAGGTTTGCAAATCTTCCGTTTTCCTTTTCAGAATTATACTCCGGATAAAATGCAACTACCGATGGTTTACTTTTTAAACTTTTATTGCCTAAAAGCGAAGATGTGTAGCCATAGGAAAAAGTGTAATTATAAATAAGGTATGGTAACTCTTCAAATGAAATCCGGTTTGATTCTGGTTTCTTACTTATAAATGCATCAAAAGGCAAATAGGCAATCTCCTCATCTGGAACTAAAATAATTTTTTTCCCTACTAAATCAGCCTCTATGGGTTTGATTAAACTTTCGTACATGCTAAAAAGTGCATCAGTGTAAATACTATTTGAAATACTTGACCTGAACGATGTACCCTCTTTAACAATTCTCATCATATTAATTATTGATGAATCCAGCAATGTAAAGCGATAGTTCAACCTATTCCTTGAAATTGTAAAATAGTATAAACGTCTTTGTCCATTAACGTTATTTGAATTCGATACTAAATACTCTACAATTGTTTCATCTTTTTTCAATTTAGACTGAATCTCCTTTAAGCCAAGTGGTTCTGCATTATGCATAACATAATCAGGGTATTGAACTTTAATAGAGTCATATAATACTTCTTTTTTTCGATTCAATGCAAAAAGTGAGGTTTTCCAAAAGTCAACTTTATTTTTATCGGAGTTGCTTTTTACAACCTCATCCACAATTAGTTTGCTATAAGATGAAATATCAATTAGTAGTTTACGGTATTTGATAATAAGAGAATCACCTGCTTCAATTTTACTCAAAGCATCATTCTCTGCAATTTCGTTTCTTAACACTGCTGCCTTACTTAAACATGCAATACGGTACATCTCAGTTTTATAAAAATTATCATGTGTAGCTTCGTACAGTTTTTGAGCAAGTTGAACTGCAAAAAAGTATGTTTCTTTTTCGTTCTCGGCAAGGTAAAACTTGCTTTCAGTGCTAATATAGCCGCTTCGTATCCGGGCAATGAGCTCTAGGCCTAGCTCAACCGTTTCAAAACTCTTTTTAAGAAAATGCTCTTTTTGATCATTATCAGGTTGCTGCTCGGAGTAAGCATCAAGAGCTCTTGCCTTTGATTTTAAGTTTTCCAACAGCCTAATATCAAATAATACAGAGTTTAAGGAGGGGTTCGCATCAATATTTTTTTCATTAAAATCGGCAACAACAGCAATTAATGAATTTTGGTAGTATTCAAGAGCCTTTGGGTAGTCCTTATTGTTAAAATAGAAATCACCTAAAAGTTTATAGGATAGGGAAACAAAAGTGTGTTTTGGTCCATAGTTTATAAGGCAAATCTCTAAAGCCTTTTGAAGTGCTACTAAAGATTCATCGTATTTTCCTATTGTTTGAAGAAATAAGCCATAATCGAAATACACATCGGCTAAACGATAATAGGTTTCACTATTTTCTTTTTTAAAACTTGAGATGCATTTCAAAAAAAATAAATGGGCATTCTTATAATCTTTTTTCTTAACATACAATTTGGCAAGATTTATAAAAACTAAAGCCTGTTCAGATAATTTATAATCATTTTTAAGATTTTTACTAATTAGCAATATCGATAAT
>JBPXJX010000800.1:0-1381 GCA_051715525.1 Bacteroidales bacterium | reverse complement strand
TGGGCATTGTGGTGAAACAATTATAAACGGAAACTCTCGTCCTCGGTATATCTGATCGGGAATTCCCTGGCTATAAAGCTTTTTTAAATCGCTTCCCCTATCGGATCCTCCGTGTAAATAAATAATGAGCGGCCATCTTTTTAAGGTGTCTGCATTATAATCCTTTGGGGTATATGAAAGATATTTGTAATTTACTTTCTTGGGGTTTTGATTTATCCCATGAACAAAGGTTAAATCGTATTCCAATTCCCCATTTTCGGACCAATACTTTGTGTTTCCATGAAGTTGCCCATCCGCCCAGTTTTCTTCCGATTCTTTTTGTCCATTGTCATACCAACTCATGCATAAAACGTTTCGCAGGCTATTCTTATAATTCCCAGAATATTCCATTTGCCCATTTCTATACCAACTAAAATATTGATCTGTTTTGAAATTGGAACGATAATTACATTGGTACTCCTCCTTAATCCGCCTATCGAAAGAGCTATAGTATGCATCCATCTGGATTTGTCCATTTTCGAAGTAGTCTTTAACATGATATAGGCTATTGCCTTTATCAAATTGAATTACTCGCTTATAGATGATTGTATCGCCTTTCGATTTTGGGTAACGTAGTAAGAATATCTCTGTTTCTTGAGCAATTAGGTGCCCGAGACAAACTGTCAACAATATGGTAATTACAATGGATTTCATTAAACAGGTTATAATTTGCCCCTATAAAACTTCATTTATTAACCTAAAACAGGAAGCTAGGTAGCCCTTGTAAACTGTATCAAAGTTAAAATAATAAAGAATTGATCAAAAGTGAAAAATTATAAATAAGGTTAATTAAGCTGTTTGCTCAATGAAAGGATTATAGCATTACTCCAAAATATACCCAACCGTAGGAATACTGGTTATCTTAATTGTGGAATCGTTTTTGAGGTACTTGCGGAGCTTGGAGATGAACACATCGAGGCTGCGGCCAGTGAAGTAATCGGAGTAGCCCCAAACCTCAACCATCAGCTCCTCGCGCTTTACCAATCGACCACGCGATTGACAGAGGATTTTCAGAATTTTACTCTCCTTTACGGTTAACCTTAGCGAGGTATCGCCCTGTACTAGCAACTGCTTTTCGCAATCGAATAGGTAGCAACCAAGTCCCACGGTTTCACGATTTTCGGGCTGTTTAGTTTCGTTCTCGCGGCTAATGCGGTTCATTATGGCCTTTATGCGGTAAAGCAGCTCCTCCTCATCGAACGGTTTTGTGATGTAATCGTCGACCCCAAAGGCAAAGCCTTTAATTTTGTCCTCTCGCATCGACCGCGCCGAAAGGATTATGATTGGAACCTTAGCGTTAATGGCCTTAATCTTCTCGATAAGCGAAAAGCCATCGAGGTTA
>JBPXJX010000799.1:0-7389 GCA_051715525.1 Bacteroidales bacterium | reverse complement strand
TTAGGCTCTGGAAATATTTCCAGAGCCTAATTCTAAACCATGGTTTGGGCTAGTTTTTAACTATCTTAACCATTTTATCAATTTTAGAGCCAACAACTTTTACAAAATATATTCCATTTGGATAACTGGAAATATCAAGTTTAATTGGGCTTGATGTATTACCAACTTTAGATTCGTATAAAACCGAGCCAATAATATTCGTAATTCTTATTGATGCATTATTATCAGCATCTTGAGGTAGGGTTACATAGAAGTTACCGTTGGTTGGATTAGGGAATGCTTTAATTGTTTCATTTTCCTCACCCAAAATACCACTAGTTCCATCAACCAAAACGTTAATCACATCATTCAGAACAGCGCCATAGCTATCTTTAATGCTAAACGATAGGGTTGTGCTACCTAAACTCTTAGGTTTAACAATGAACTGATTTGCTGATGCAAATACATCAACTACATTGCTATTACCACTTACGACAGTAAAGGTAATATTGTTGTTATCAGGATCAGCAAAGTAGCTGTTAAGTGAATATTCAAAGAGACTACCAGTAGTATGGAAAGTTAATGATTTGCTTGATCCTACAAATATTGGGGCTCGATTTGTTGGTGTTACCTCAACATTAAGTTTTAACTCGCTGATTGCATTGAACTCATCGGTGGCTTTAAAGGTATAGGTATGAAGACCAGCATCGCCATAGGTTGGTGTTAGAGTAACCGTCAATTTACCATTAACAAAGTTGTAGGCCAATCTGCTATAGCTAGTTTCTGGCGCTATAGTAAATGTATTGCTCTCTAAATCTACTACTTTATAGGTAAGTGTTAACGTAGCATTTTCAGCAACAGAAATATTATCTGTTAATCCTTCGAAATGAGGACCTTCGTTAACATGCAGTTTAACTGGAACTTTAACGACTGGAGTCGTTGGATCGTTCGAAGTGAATACAATGTTTGCAATCTGGTCGCCTCGTTGTGCATTTGCTCCATCGAAATGTAGGTTTAGAGCGCTAGCCTCACCCATAGCAAGAGTGCCGCTTAGTTCAGAAGTAATTGTTAACCACGATGAGTTATCGGCAGTTTCCTCTGCTGCAAACATTAACCATCCAATGCTTTCAAATCCACTAATTTCCTGGATATCACTCCATGTTCCTTCATTATAATAGAGGTATTGACCAGGAACCGTTTCGGAGTCTGTTATTGATCCAATTGGGTAAGCAATACCAAATGGGTAAGTAACGGTTACATAGAAATCTTCATTTGGATAGATCTTGACTGCTTTATCTAATTTTACTTGGAACCATGCACCAGCCTCATCATTTCCAGAACCAGTGAATTCAAGTTTACCTTGTGCTACTTTTGAAGCATTAGCAATTGAATTACCTCCGGCTAAAATATTAACCTCAATATTACCGCTAGTAAGCTCTTCAGTTCTCATGAATGTTTCGATGTGCGATAAGTTGAATGCTTGAGAACCTGCATTGTATTTAGTAGCAATGGTTACCGAAGATGAGCCTCCATTCCCAATATAGGTGTCGGGGGTTGTCTTATCGGTATGGGTTATAACCCTGTTGTATGATGCTTTTGACTGATTACTGGTTTTTTTCGATACTATAGTTGATTTAAGCGATAGTTTACTTGCAGGCGAAGCATTCTTGCTGCTGCTTGTACTTGTAGTCTCAACTCTACCATATTCAATGCTAATAGCATAGTTCAAATCAGACTTACCCTCAATATTTCCGAAGTTGATAGATTTATCTGAGGTTTCGTTGAATGAGTTCATCGAAACAATAATCGGTGTTTTAACTACATTAATTACAGGAGGTTCAATGGCTGAGCCTTTTATGGTTATATGTTTATCACCTATGCTAGTTGTCAAAACTAGGTCATCACTGAAATCGCCTGCTGTGCTTGGTGCAAAGGTTGCTCTAACCTTTAGCTCATCGCTAGGTTTAACTGTGAATGTTGGAGTTTGCCATGCCCATGGTGAGTATAGTTCCGAAATATCAGCCCAACGCCATTCTGGACCAAACCAACCATCAACTAAAGCGTAGATTTGTAAACTTAGGCCTGTTGTTCCATCGGCCATTTGTGCCCAATTTATGTCATATGGTGCTGCACCTTCGTTTTTGAAAGTTAAATCAACATAGTTTGATTTTGGCATTCCCCATTCCAATTCAACCATTTTTGTTCCAAAATCAACCATCGTTTCAGCAGTAAATACAGCATCACCCGATACAGTTAACTCAACAGGTTTTTCCAAATTCTCTTTGCCCGGAACATTGGTTTGAATTTTCAATGGTTGATTGTAAACTCCACCGTAAACATTACGTGCATCAATATTGATTTCACCTGTAAGAGTGGTATTCGGATCAATTAAGAACTTCTTTGATGGTGTAAGGATGTATGCAAGTCCTTTACCATAATCAAGTTCTGAATATTCAGAAATCATGATACCATTTTTGCTATCTTTCTGTAATCCAATTGTTGAGAATCGAGATGTTGCATCGGCTCCACCCTCTTCGGCTTTATACTGGAGTTTCATGGTTCCATTCTTGTAGAAAATTATTTGTGCCGAAACAGGATCGCCCATTCCACCAAAATTGTTTACAAAGTAGCTCCATGTTACTATAATCTTATCATCATAGAATTTGTAGAAGATCCCGATGTCATCTTTTGAGTAGATATAATCGGAGAACCCGCTAAATGTCCAATAAGGCATAATACATGGACCAGGATGGGTTTCTGAAGGAATAAAATCAGTGAATAAGGATGCTTCAGGGGCTTCTTCGAAAGAGATTAATCCATTATCACCAATCTTAAACGATGTGTACTTCGCGCCATAGAATTCAATTGCAAAAGGAAGTGTTAGTGTTCTCCAGAATGTTTCTTCAAAATTATTGAAATCATAGAATGGAAGTTGTGTACCTGTTTTACGAATGTCAATCCACTGGTAGACCTCGCCTTGATTTAATTTTTCATAGGTGTAAGTTATATCCTCAGGTGTTGTTGATGGAGCCTCGAACGATAACCATTCTTTCCCCTTTGTAGTTACCTCAAGTTTACCTAATCCAGTATTCTCAATGGTAAATGGCAAGCTGATTGAATCGCCATAGGCAAGCGTTTGTTGCAACAAATCGAGGTTAACATTTATGCCCGGTGCATCTACCACTTTTGCTGATATGTAGATGGTATCGTGCGAACCATCGGCATAGTTAATCGATGCCCAATCCTCTAAAGTTGCTAAAGCATTGGTTGGTACTTCAACGCTATAGTTCTCAAAAAGGCTTGGTTTTATAGATGTAGTCAGCTTTCCTGTTAGGTTGAAACTACCATTTACAAGTGTGATATCTGTAATGTTGACATTGGCATTGCCTGTGTTTTTGATACTGAAAATACTGCTTTTCACAGCTCCTTGGAATACATCGCCAAACTTAATGGTATCGGTAGAAACCACAGAATTTGCAACTCCGCCACCAGTGATGTTTAATTCTGCCAACGCGTTAACCTGACTATGTGAAGGATCGTTGTTGATGATGTTTATATATCGTTTAACAGTTCCTTCGGGCAAAGTAGCAGTTGATAGTGTTAAATTAACTGTAGCTGAATTGCCCGGAGCAAGGATGCCTGAGCCATTTGTAATACTCTTAATAATATTTGGGCCAGGATAATCGAAGCCTAGGGCAAGTCCTTCAAACATTTCGGATGGATGATTCCAATCCTTTACAAGTATACCATCGTTTTGCTCTAAGTTTTCAATAAGGATATTCAAATAATCCGTATTGCCCAAATGATCGTAATAGAAGCGAATATCGCCATTGGCAAATAGAACCATTTGAACGGTAAAATAGCTATCCAAATTATACCCATCGCAAACCTTATCGTATTGTACAATGATCCTATCTGCCTCAATTTGGTAGAAAACTTGACCTTGCGATGTGAACGAGAGGTATGTTCCTAGAGGAGAGATGTAACCCTTAGGACCCCATGAATCGTTTAATCTTGGTGTATTTATTGGGTTTACAGTATTATCAAAGGTTGTGAATCCCCCCTGTGCAACGTATAGTGTATGCATATTTTGACCGTAGTAAGGGAAGTCAAAACCCATGTTGATTGTAGCGTACTTGTAAGACGTATTAATCGGACTCGTAATTTCAACACCAGTTGTTTTGATATCATTGAACTCATAAGCAATTGGGTTTGCCTCCGATGCTCTATTCGACCTTTGTTTATAACCATATTTATGGTAGTCTGTTGGCCAATTATTGCTAACGCCTTTGCTATCGAAGCCTGGGATAAAGTATTTAAGTGGGTATGCACCAGTATTGGAAACTGTAATATTTGCCGATACCTCATCGCCAATGGTAATGTTATCTATAGTTTGATTCTCTGGGTTGATTTCAATTTTTGATGTTTCGGCACCAACTCCAAATAGCGAAATTTGATAAGTAAGTGTACCATTGGTAATAGTAAGTATGTCGTTAATATTACCAGTGTGTGTAGGAGTAAATTTCACTTTCAAAACTAGTTCGTCGAGCGCTTTTACTTGAGATGGAACCCAACCATCAATCTCAAACTCAGAGCCAGCAATGCTATATTCAGCATCGTTAAAGTTGCCAAGTCCTTGGTTGTCGACTACTATCTCAAGTGTTTTTGATGAGCCAAGGAATACATTTCCGAACTCAGCAATATCAACAAGTTTAATATCAGGTTGGTGACCCGTAACGGTTAGATTTACTGGCACTCTTAACTCTTTCTGATTAGCATCGTTTGATGTAAGTACAAGGTTTGCCTTATATGTTCCATTAATAAGTGTCGATGCATTGGCTGTTAGCGTAGTTGTAGTTTGGCTATTCCCTTCAACATCTCCTAAGCCTGGTTCAAGAGTAAGATAAGCACCCAAGTCGGCGTTCCCGCTCACAGCGGTTACAGCCCATACAAAGCGTTTATCATTAAGCGCTTCCTCTATAGTTATCCAGTTTTGACCTAAGTTAGGTGAGTATAGACAGTTTTTTGAGTATGCTTCATCGAGTTCTGGACCCATACCCAATGGGTATAAGTTTCCTGATGGAACATGAACTACAATCCAGAATGTTTCTCCATTCTCAAAGTATAGCTGTTCATTCAATGTTATGTAAGCAGTGCCTTCCTCATTTGAGAAATTGCTATACTCCTGTGCATATACAAGGTTGTTTTTGGCTAAAGTTGAACCTTTGTAAATTTCAACAACTATAGGCTCTTTGGAAGGATCGTGTTTAATATAGGTGCGAACTTGAGTTAAGTTGAAACCATTTGCTTCGTTAACGTAGAATTTGGTTGCCGATGAGTTGGTTAGACTGGTATCAGTATCCCCAACAATATTGGTTACATAGCTTATGTATGTTTTCTCGATTTCAGTAAATGAGGATGTTGCAAATTTGCTTCTTAGCTGGTTTGTGCTTAAAGATGCATTTTGAAGTCTCAAGCGTAAATCGTTAATGCCGATTTGCTTGTTAACTTTAGGATATTTAATCCCAATTGCATTGTATGCCAACTCAGTATTGCTGTGGCGCATAAAATGATTCCAACGCAAAAGACCTGTAGCGTTGTTTAGAATGGTCATTTCATGCGATGCTGTTAGGGTATTCGCTGCATCAATCTCTAGATTAACTGATTGACTATTCTCATCAACCGCAATTGATGGGCCTGCATTTGTTTTTTCCGAAACTACATTCGATAAAACAGAAACGTTGCCCCAGCGGTCGGTTGATGTAATGGCAAAATAGTAGGTGGTTAAACCAAGTAGACCGTTAACCTCGTATGAATAGCTTTGACCAGCATCTTTTTCATTCTTGATGGTTACTTTATTTGCCAAGTTTAGATTCGATGCGGTTAATGGCTCGGTAAAGTAGTAAAGTTGGAAAGAAGTTGGCTTAACATCATCTATATCCGAAGGTACAGTCCACGATAATGTGGCAAATTCCTGCGCAATACCTGTTATTGCCAGATTTGATATTGTTGTAGGAGCAACTCCTTGGTCGTTTGCAATGGCAAGAGATGCATCAATAGCACCTGAGCCCAACTTGCCTAGATAATCTGGATTGTACTGTTCAATGTCAACAACCCCAGTAACAAGTTTATTCCAAAGCTCTGTATTTGTTAACTGTTTGGTTCTATTGGCTAGCGCCAATGCTGCTATTCCCGAAACATGTGGACAAGCCATTGATGTTCCTTGTAAATATGCGTATTGATCTTTTGGAGCAGTGCTTAAAACGCCACTTTTTGTTCCGTAGGTTTCCTGATCGCCACCTGTTGCAGATAGTTCTACCCAGTCCCCAAAATTTGAGTAGCTAGCCTTTTTCCATTCTGGGCCAATAGCGGCTACAGCCAGTACGTTAGAAAAATATCCTGGATACCATTCGCTATCATAGTTGCTATTTCCTGCTGCAAAGATTACGATACCACCCTTCATTGGGCTGCCAGGGTAGTTTCCTGCTTCGGCAACAAAATAGTCAATAGCTTCTTTTACTGATTGATCATAGCTATATGGTTGAGTGTAACCCCAACTATTTTGCGATATCACTGAACCATTATCGGCTGCATATATATAAGAGTTTTCAAATAACCCACCAAAAATTTGCAGCGACATAACTTTTACTCCATCGCCATTTCCTGAGCCACCTGCTACGCCCGATACTCCAACGCCATTATTATTCACCGCAGCTATTGTTCCAGCAACGTGTGTTCCATGAAATTCAGCATCAACGGCACCTTTATTCTTTTGAAAATTGTAACCGTTTATATCATCAATATAACCATTGTTATCATCATCTACTCCTGCAACACCATTCAATTCAGCAGTGTTTACCCAGATGTTATCTTTTAAATCTTTATGAGTTACATCAACCCCTTGATCATGTATTGATACGATTACATCATTTGCACCAGCCGTTTTTGTCCACGCAGCGAAAAGGTTGATATCTGCATCGCCATAACCCGATTGACCGGTATTATTATAATGCCATTGGTCTTTAAGGTAGGGGTCATTAAAAGGCAAACTACCTTTTATCTCTCCCGATGGAACATATGAAGTTTCTTTAAAAGGCGATATTACCTTTTCAAGGTCAACTTCGGCTGTTGTTACTTCGCTTAGCTGTTTAAACTGAGCTACGGCAGTTTTTGGATCAACGTTCTCGCTGATTTCAACAACATACCATAAATCGAGGCCATGCTTCCTAAGCTTGCTCTCGTTATTTGCATTGGATGGAAAAAGTCTATATAGATTCGTTGCTGATGTTGATTTAGCAACAGCATCAAATGAGGAGATACCAGTTCTGAGTGTTTTGGTAGATCCTTTGATTTGTGCTTTACTCATAGATGTGGATATGGTAGGCGAAAACTTCACCTTTACCATCCCTT
>JBPXJX010000798.1:0-3640 GCA_051715525.1 Bacteroidales bacterium | reverse complement strand
CATGGTGGCGGCTTTATTTTCGATTGTCGCTCGTTGCAAAATCCTGGTCGTTTGCTAAAGTTCAAAACCCTTACTGGGCTTGATGAACCAGTAGCACAATACCTAAACGAAAGGGAAGAGGTTGATCTTTTTATGAGTAGAGCCTTTGAATTAGTTTTTGCGGCTGCAAACAATTATTCTGAACGTGGGTTTAAGTATCTATCTGTAGGCTTTGGCTGCACTGGTGGTCAGCATCGCTCGGTTTATTGCGCCGATAGGCTGGCTAAAATGCTTGAATGCCTGCAAAATGTTAAAATAAACGTAAGTCATCGAGAACTTTCAAAATAATGAAGATTGCAATTATTGGCACGGGGGGAATTGGTGGGTATTTTGGTGGTAAACTGGCCAAGGCGGGTTACGATGTAACCTTTTTGGCTCGTGGAAAGCAGCTAGAAGCTTTGAAAGAAAGAGGCTTAACTGTTAAAAGTCTCCAAGGCGATTTTCATGTTGAACACGTAAACGCGACAGATAAAAACAGCGATATTGGTAATTGCGATTTGGTTATGTTATGCCTAAAGGCATGGCAGGTTAAAGAAATTGCTGGTGATCTGAAATCAATATTGCACGAAAATTCTATTATTCTGCCTTTGCAAAATGGTGTGCAAACAGCTGACGAATTGCAAACCGTAATCGATTCAAAGCATATTATAGGCGGTTTATGCCGCATTATCAGTAAAATTGAATCACCAGGAGTTATCAATCACTTTGGGATTAACCCAATAATCGTGTTTGGTGAGCTTAATAATTCCATAACCGATAGGGTTAACAAAATAAAAGAGGTCTTTGATAAGGCAGGCATCAATGCCAAAGTTACAGATGATATACAATCCGAACTATGGAAAAAGTTTATTGGTATTTGCGTTAGCGGATTGCTGGCAATCACCAAAACAAACTATGGCGAGTTAAGGGAACTTCCCGAAACACGTCAGATGATGATTGATTTGTTAACCGAGATTTACCTTTTATCGCATAAAGTTGGTGCTAAAATTGAGTGCGATTTTGTAGAAAAGACCGTTGCTGCTATCGATGCATTTCCTTACGATACAACATCTTCGCTTACACGAGATGTTTGGGAGGGGAAACCATCCGAAATTGAATATCAGAATGGTGCTGTAGTTCGAATTGCGGCTAAATACAAAATGTTTGTTCCTGTAAATCGATTTGTTTATAGTTGCATTCTTCCGATGGAACTAAAAGCAAGAAATCAGAAGAAATAACTAAACCCTACTTGCAATGAGTAAGATGTGCGAAAAGAAGAAGGATGATAAGAAGGCTCTTAAAAAGGACGATGCCGCCTTTGAATGCAAGAAGTGTGGAAGTCGTGCCGACAAGGAAAAGAAGCTTTGTAAACCTGTAAAGTTAAAATAGCATTCTGGATGAAAGCGATGATTTTAGCAGCCGGCTTGGGAACTAGGTTAAAACCATTAACCGACGATAGACCTAAAGCCCTTGTGAAAATTGGTGATACAACTCTTATCGAATACACCATTCTTAAATTGAAAGAGAGCGGTTTTGATGAGATTGTTGTAAATGTTCACCATTTTGCCTCAATGCTGGTCGACTTTCTTAAAGCCAAGGATTTTGGCGTTAAAATTCATATTTCTGATGAGTCTGATAGGCTCATGGATACTGGCGGAGGAATAGTTAAAGCGGCCCCTTTTCTTGATGGAGATGAGCCTTTCTTGGTTCATAATGTAGATATTATCACAGATATCGATTTAAGGACACTATTCAACGCTCATAGTCAATCCGATGCATTGGCAACTCTAGCTGTTGGCAAAAGGGAATCATCTAGAATGTTTTTGTTTGATAATGAAATGAAGCTTGCCGGATGGCAGAATAACCTAACTGGTAAAAAGATAATACCTGATACATCTCGTGAGCCTTTAACCCCTTACGCATTCTCTGGTATTCACGTAATAAGCCCAACAATTTTCACACTAATTACCTCGAAAGGCCCATTCTCAATAGTAGATGCCTATTTATCTCAGTGTTGTAGAAACGCAATAAGAGGCTACGATGTAAGCAATAACTTTGTATTGGATGTTGGTAAACCGCAGAGTATAATTCAAGCCGAGGATTATCTCAAGGTAAAGAGTTAACTTCCAAACCGATATCCAATTCCAGATTCGGTTATTAGCAGTTTTGGTTTTGAGGGATCTTTCTCAATCTTCTTGCGAAGTTGAGCAATAAATACTCTAAGATATTGAGTTTGCTCAATGTATGTCATTCCCCATATCTCTTTTAGGATGTATTGGTGTGTTAATACTCGGCCTTCATTTTTAGCTAAAAGGGCAAGTAGCGAAAATTCGGTTGATGTAAGTTTTAGCATTTCATGGCTTAGGCGCACAGTATGATTCGATAAGTCGATTGTAAGTTCTCCAAACTCTAATATTGGCTTTTCCGTTGCTGTTCGAGTTTGTCTAATTGCAACCCTTATTCTTGCCAAAAGTTCACCTGTGCGAAAAGGTTTAGTTAGATAATCGTTTGCACCATAATCTAAGGCGCTAACAATGTCGCTTTCAGAATTTCTAACCGAAAGAATGATTATTGGCTTTTTATACCATTCTCTCAACTTTTTAAGTATCTCAAGCCCATCTGCATCGGGTAACCCTAAGTCGAGGATGATTAAAAAAGGTTGTAACGATGCAGCTAACGCTATTCCTTCCTTTCCCGTTGATGCTTCTAGTATTTTGTAGCCATTTGCCGAAAGGGTTATTTCCAGCAATCGGCGAACTTGTACTTCGTCATCAATAATTAGAATGGACTCAGGGGTTAACATTTTATCTAACTTTTATAAGTGTTGATATCAAGATTAGGTGTTGGTAAAGTTATAGTAAATTTTGCTCCACCGTTTTGTCGGTTTTCAGCAATTACTTTTCCATTTTGAGCTTCGACAAAACCTTTGACAATAGATAATCCTAATCCTGTTCCTCCTGCCTTTGAGTCTTTACCTCTATAGAACTTTTCAAAAACAAGAGGCAGTTCAGCTGCAGGGAACCCTTTCCCTCTATCCATTACTTGAATTGTCAAAAAGCCATTATCGTAAAAGAACTTCACTCGAATTCTACTTCCCGAAGGAGAATGCTGTGTTGCGTTGAGTATCAGGTTATGTAATACTTGCTCTGTTAGACCAAAATCAATATTGACCAACGGCATATCAACAGGAATAATTACCGAGAGTTTAAATGGCAATAACTCTTGCTTTAGCGATTCTGAAATATGACTTATGAAATCATGAACATCGCACCAATCTGGGCGAGGCGTTATTCTGCCCGACTCAAGTCGAGACATGTTTAGTAAGTTCTCAATAAGCCTATTAAGGCGTACCGAAGCAATATTAATCTCGGAGTAAAGTTTTTTTCTAATTTCCTCTGAATACTCTTGAGTTTGAAGGGTGTCTGAGGCTCCCATAATTGCTGTTACAGGAATTCGAAGCTCGTGCGAAATTGAGTTGAAAAGCGTCTTGTAAAGTTTTTCGGATTCGCTAAGTATATAGGTTTTTCGTGCAGCATCGCGCAAAAATTCACGCTCGTATTTTCCAGATATTTGAGCAATGAATGCTTCCCAAAACTGCTCCTCGCCAAATGTAAAGTTCACA
>JBPXJX010000797.1:0-9999 GCA_051715525.1 Bacteroidales bacterium | reverse complement strand
TCTTGCATTTTAATGGCAGTATATTCCAACCCTCCATTTTGCTTTACAAATGCAACAACTTTCTCAACAGCTTTAGGGTTCTTTTTACTACTCCTTACAAGCTTAAGAATTTCAGATTGCTCGCTCTTGCTTACTTTAGATAAAGAGTGAATTAACGGTAATGTTAACTTCTTTTCTTTGATATCGTTACCTGTTGGTTTTCCAATAACTCCTTTAGGTTGATAATCGAACAAATCATCTTTGATTTGGAATGCTATACCCAGGTAAAGTCCAAAATCTCTCATCCGCTCAATCATTTCGGGCGAAGCTCCTGCCGAACAGGCTCCATTGGCCGAGCATGAAGCCAAAAGGCTTGCCGTTTTCTTCTCTATTATCTCAAAATAGGTCGATTCGTTGATATCCATCTTGCGTGAGCGCTCAATCTGAAGCAGCTCGCCCTCGCTCATATCCTTCACCGCCTTGCTCATAATCCGAAGCAGCTCTATCTCGTTTTTCTCAATGGCTAATAGTAAGCCTTTAGATAGTAGGTAATCGCCAACAAGAACAGAAATTTTGGAACGCCAAAGAGCGTTTATGGAAAAGAAACCACGGCGCTCATAAGCTTCGTCAACAACATCATCATGAATAAGCGTTGCGGTATGCAAAAGTTCAATCATCCCTGCGGCAACGTATGTTGATTCGCGAGCACCACCATTTATACCAGCCGATAGAAAAACTAAAAGAGGACGAAGCTGTTTCCCTTTACGTCGATAAATATAGTTTGTGATAACATCAAGCAAAGGAACCTTTGAACTCATGGAGCTCTTAAAGTATGGTTCAAACTTATCTAGATCCACCTCAACGGGTTTCTTTATCTCATCAAGTTTTGACATTCAGCGCTATTTTTGAAACGGAAAATTAATTAATTTTTTTAAGTCAAATAGATTTATGGGATGGATTATTCCCTCAATCTTTAAAAACGATATTTATAACATATAGTGAAATATTCATATATTTGTATTTGATTCCACTACAATTATAACATGCAACAACGAAGAGAGTTAAATGTTGAACAGCTCGAAAAAGCTGTAAATATGCTAAAAGCCATTGCTCACCCAATGAGGATTTCCATTATCAGCTTACTCGAGGATGGAAGAAAAATGACTGTAACCGAGATACACGAAAAACTTGAGATTGAGCAATCAACCACCTCGCACCATTTAGGTATTTTGAAAGATAAAGGGGTTTTATCATCTAAGCGCGAGGGTAAGAACACGCTTTATAGCCTCAAGAACGAGAACTTAGGAAAAATTCTCGATTGCATCGGGAAATGCACGGTTTAGCATTTTGCAACATTATATGGTAAAGGGTTGTTAGTAACAATCCTTTTTTTATCCAATTAAATAAAAGCAAAGTCAATGGCAACAATAAGGTTAACCAAGGAGTTTCATTTCGAAATGGCTCACGTTCTTGAAGGATACGATGGTCCATGTAAGAACGTTCATGGTCACTCATACATCCTTTATGTAACAATTATTGGACAACCCATTGAAGAAAACCGTAGTCCAAAACTTGGAATGGTTATGGATTTTGGTGATTTAAAAAAAATTGTCAATAGACTAATCATCGATAGGTTTGATCATGCACTGGTTGTTGCCGAGAATACCAAAATGCATGGGTTTTTTACCGAAGAAAAGTTTGGTAAAATTGAGGCTGTTCCATTTCAGCCAACATGCGAAAACCTTATCCCCTATTTTGCTAAGCTAATCAAGAATGAGCTTCCTAGCGAGATAAAGCTTCATCACCTTAAATTGAACGAAACAGCAACCTCTTACGCCGAGTGGTACGCATCCGATAACCCTTAATAACTCAGTAATGTCAAAAAAACTCCTGCTCATAGATGCTTACGCTTCGATTTATCGAGCCTACTTTGCATTTATAAATCGACCAATAAAAACCAGCAAAGGGTTAAACACATCGGCTATTTATGGCTTCACCAAGTTTATGCAAGATGCCATAAAGCGGATAGAACCATCGCACGTTGCTGTGGCTTTCGATTTATCGGGGCCCACATTTAGGAATGAACTTTACCCAGCATATAAAGCAAACCGACAGGAGACTCCAGAGGACATTCGCACCGCCGTGCCAATTATCAAGCGGTTGCTAACCGCTATGAATGTTCCAATTGTTGAGCTACAGGGTTTCGAAGCTGATGATATCATTGGTGCTTTAGCAAAAAAAGCAGATCCACTGGGCTACGAAGTTTTTATGTTCACCCCCGATAAAGACTATGGGCAACTACTTACCGAAAATGTAAAAATTGTAAAGCCGGGCAAAGGCGGAAATGATATTGAAACAATTACCGCTGAGGTATTCTGCGCTGATTATAAAATTGATAACCCAATTCAATTTATCGATATTCTTGCTCTTTGGGGCGATACTTCTGATAATGTGCCGGGTGTAAAAGGAATTGGAGAGAAAACGGCAGCTGAACTTATATCAAAATATGGCTCAATCGATAACCTATTACTCAACACCGATAAGCTCTCGAAAGCGCAAAGGGCAAATATCGAGGCATCGGTTGAACAGCTTAAACTATCGAGAACGCTTGTAACCATTAAAACAGATCTTGATTTAAATATCAACATCGATGACTTTGTACGCAAAGAGCCAAACTTCGAAGAGTATAAAAAGATGCTCGAGGAGCTGGAGTTTCGTTCGATGCTAAAGGATATACCCTCTAAAACAGAAAAAGCCGAGGTTAAGAAAGAGACCTTTGTGCAGGGTAATCTTTTTGGTGACGTTGCAGAGCAAAACTCCGCTCCTTCTCACAATCTAAAAACCCTTTACGATTTTACTTACGATTACAAGGTCGCCTCAACACAACAAGAAAGAGCTGCTTTAATTGATGAGCTTAGCAAATCATCGGAATTTGCTTTCGATTCTGAAACTACTGGGCTCGACCTTTTTGCTTCGCAAATTGTGGGTTTATCGTTTGCTACGACACCGTTTAGAGCATGGTACGTTCCAATTCCGGCAAATCAGGATGAGGCGAAGAGTATCATTTTAGAGTTTAAAGAGATTCTCGAAGATATCAATAAGCCAAAGGTTGGGCAAAACATTAAGTTTGACCTTCTCATGCTTAAGAATTATGGCATCGATCTAAAAGGACCTTTGTTTGATACAATGCTTGCCCACTATTTGGTTGAGCCAGATATGAGGCATAATTTGAACTACCTATCGGAAACGCTTCTTGGTTATCGTCCTATTGAGATTGAGGAGCTGATTGGTAAAAAAGGGGCAAATCAGCTATCAATGCGCAGCGTGCCAATCGATAAAATTTCGGTATATGCCAGTGAAGATGCCGATTTAGCACTTCAACTTAAACACATACTTCACGAAAGACTTGTAAAGGAAGGATTACTAAAGCTTTATAATGATATTGAAGCGCCGCTCATCGAAGTACTTGCTGATATCGAGCGCGCTGGGGTTAGAATAAATTCTGATGATTTAAACGATTATGCCAAAACTCTAAATCAGGAGTTAATTGCTCTTGATGATGAAATTAAGGCGATGTCGGGTGTTCCTGATTTAAATATTTCGTCTCCAAGACAACTTGGCGAAGTTCTTTTCGAAAAACTAAAGATTGCCTCGGATGTTAAAATGACCAAAACCAAGCAATACGCTACCGGTGAGGATGAGCTGTTGAAATATCGCGATAAGCATCCAATTATCGATAAAATACTAGAGTTTAGATCGTTAAAGAAATTGCTATCAACCTACATTGAGGCCTTGCCTCAACTTGTAAACAAGCGAACAGGAAAAATTCACACATCCTTCAATCAGGCTGTTGCCGCTACAGGCCGACTTAGCTCCAATAATCCTAATCTACAGAATATTCCTATTCGCGATGAGAAGGGACGCGAAATTCGCAAAGCGTTTGTCCCAACATCCGAAGAGTATGTAATTCTATCGGCCGACTATTCACAAATTGAGCTTCGCCTGATGGCTCATATGAGCAAAGATCCATCCTTGCTCGAAGCATTTCATCAAGGGGAAGATATTCATACAGCAACCGCTGCAAAAATCTTTAAAGTTCCTTTAAGCGAGGTTACAAAAGAACAACGGAGTAGAGCTAAAACCGCCAACTTTGGAATGATTTACGGAATTTCAGCATTTGGCCTATCTCAAAGGTTAAGCATTTCTAGAACTGAAGCCAAAGAGCTAATTGATGGATACTTTGGCACGTATGCCGGAGTTAAAGAGTACATGGATAGCTGCATCCGCAACGCTCGCGAAAAAGGGTGGGTTTCAACAATTTTTGATCGTAAGAGGTATTTAACCGATATCAACTCTAACAATGGAACTGTTCGTGGCTTAGCCGAGCGAAACGCCATTAATGCACCAATTCAGGGCTCTGCCGCCGATGTTGTAAAAATTGCCATGATTAGAATTCATAACCAGTTGAGGCAACATAATCTCAAATCGAAAATCATCATTCAGGTTCACGACGAGCTTGTGCTCGATGTTTACAAACCAGAAATTGAGCAAGTAAAAGCAATTGTGTACAAAGAGATGGTTGGCGCAGCCGATATTTCAGTTAAACTTGATGTTGAGATTGGTGTTGGTAACAATTGGCTAGAAGCACATTAGTATTCGTTGATTGTAGTTCGTTAATCGTTGTTTGCTTAAATCAAAATTTACCTCATTATAACTTCGAGGAAGAAGTATAGCAAAGGAAGAGTCAATATACTGAAAAGCGTAGAAACAAATAGGTTGCTTGCTGCCAGATGATAATCACCGCCATAGCGGCGAGTCATTACAACAATTATTGTTTGGCATGGCATTCCGGCTTGCATAACTACAACAAACAAAGCAATTCTATCAATCTCTAAATTGAACAACTTTATTGCAAGAATGTAGAGTAATCCCAATATAATGGGAACAAGGATCAGCTTGTTAAAGCTGATAATAAATACGCTCGCAATCTTAAACGCTTTCTTGATATTCATACCAGCTAATAAAGCGCCGATATAGACCATAGAAAGAGGGCTGGTGCATTTGCCAAGTCCCGAAAAGCCATCAACAATAAACTTTGGCAACTCAATCCGTGAAACAAGAACTAGTGATCCCAACACAATAGCACCTGTATTAGCATTTAATAAACTCTTCCACCCCGATTTTTGGGTTCCTGAACTTAATCGATAAATACCGTAAGTAAACGTCAAAGTATTTGAGGCAAGTTGATAAACCGCAGCGTAAAAAACGCCTATTCCGCCAGGAAACAACGCATCGAAAAGGGGAAACCCAAGAAAAACGATATTCCCAAACATGGTATGCAACGTATGAACCATCGCCTGAGGGGCGTCCATGCGCTGTAGGCGAGACGATAAAGAGCCAACGAGATAAAGAAAAAGAAGGTTTACAAAAGCAAACGAAAAAACGAAAAGCCCATTTCGAAATAGTTTTACATCAAACTCGAGATGCGAAAAGGTTGAAAAGATTAGGAATGGAAGGGTGATATCAATAATAATCCTCGCAAGGAAATCTTTTGACTCATCGTTCAAAATCTTACGCTTGGAGGCAATTGCCCCAACAATCATCAAAAGACCAAAAATAAGCAGCTGATTTATGATAATCTCTGTTGCCATAGGCGGATGAATTCAAAAAAACTTAAAAAACTGCAATTAAATCATTTGAAAAGTTTTGGAAAAAAACTTTTTTTTTCCAAAATTGCCGAAAATTAGCAATTATAATCGAGACCAAAACAATTAAACTACCATAACCCAAAAGGCAAATAGAAACTTACTTTTCGAAACAAAAAGCCTAACCCCATCGTTTGAATCCAAACAAAAATTAATCATCATAAAATCATATTAACTAAAACTTAATGTTTAAAACCTGTTTCTAATCAATTCAGAAATGAAAGCAAGAAAGGAAATTCAGAAATCCGTTAACAGTTACGGATCGGAAGAGCTGAAAAGGGCAAAAAAGCTAAAGCCCGTAAAGAAGGAAAAAAATGAGAAGCAAGCTATTTTTGAAGAAATCGATGAATTTGAAGACATTGATATGGACTTTAAAAACGAAGAATTCGATGAAGACTACTATGATGAGGAAGAGGAAGACTATTAATTAGAAAAATAACAATTCGTAATAGAAACTTATGCCCCTTTTGGGGCATTTTTTATTCGAAAATGCCAGTCAAATTCTTTTGCTTTTACAGTTGAACTTACATATATTGTAGAGCTAACTCCATGAATTATGGTTAGATACTCTAGGATTAAATCTTACATAGCTCGTATTATATTTTTTGGGTTAATAATATTTTTCTACTATTATCAAGCTAAAGCATCTGGAATACTGAAACTTGACAGTATCAATCAAATAATTACTCAATCATCCGATTCAGCAAAACTCGAGATTTTCCTCAAAACGGCATATGATTACAGCACAAGCAATCCGGATTTGTCTATTGAGTACGCAAAATTTGCCATTGAATTATCTGAAAAACTTGATAACCCCAAAAAAAAGATTCAGGCAGAAATAATTATTGGCAAATCTCTTTTCAATAAAGGGGAATATACTAATTCTATTGAAAAACTAATTGAAGCTGAAAATAAAACTATTTATATTAAAGATAGTCTGCCATTAATTGAAATCTATCAAAATTATAGTCTTGTATACTCAAAGATAGGTGATTTTAATAAGGCGCTAGAATTTTCACAAAAGGCCTTTTCTCTTGCTGGTTCACTAAATCAAATGGAAAGATTGGCGGATCTTACCAGAGAAGTTGGGAACATATACTTCTCGTTTGGAGAATCAAAAATTGCGCTAGAATTTTATCAAAAAAGTTTTGATATATGTAAAGCAAGAAATGATGAGAACGGAATGTCTAAGGCTCTTAACAATATTGGTAGAATACATAGTGAGTTAGGACAATATGCCGAAGCTTTAGTTTATTTAAATCGATCAATTGATTTTAAGCTAAAAGTTGATAATAAGCTTGGTATTGGAAATACGCTTCTAAATATCGGTACAATCTATTTTAATCAAAAGAATTATTCAAAGGCAATTGAGCATTTCAAAAAAGCTAACGAATACTATAAAAAGATAAATTTTGTTGAAGGAATCTCAAACTCTTGCCTCTTTATGGGCCGCTCATATTTAGAAATCAATCAATACAGCCTTGCAGATCAACAGCTAACCTATGCTTTAGAAATTGCTAGTATGGCACGAATAAAGCCTTTACTAGTAGCAATATATTATTATCAATCGGAATTATATAATCGAACAAAAAAATTTGATTTAGCATACAAATCTCTATACAATAACAAGGTTCTTAACGATTCTATTTTTAGTGAGAATAGAAGATCCCTCCTTATGGAACTTGATGCAAAATATAACCTTCGGGCTAAAGAAAAGCAAATTAGCTTGCTCTCTAAGGAGCAAGAACTTAAGGATACTCAACGTAAAAAGTTAGCCATTTGGAATATTCTTCTTGCTGTAATCGCTACATTCCTAATCTTTATCATTTATTTGATATATAGTAGAATGCGCTTTAGGGGAAGCGTTAACAGGCAGCTCGTTGATGAAATTGTCCAAAGAAAATCGGCCGAAGAGGCTTTACATAAATATCAGGAGCATTTAGAGGCAATTGTTGAAGATAGAACGAGAGATTTAAAAGAGGCCAAAGACAAAGCAGAGGAGTCCGATATGTTAAAAACTGCATTCCTTGCTAACATGTCTCACGAGATAAGAACACCGATGAACGCAATAGTCGGTTTTTCAAATCTTCTTCTAGAAGAAGAGCTATCATCAGACGAGAAAATTGATTACATCAAGCAAATAAACGCTAATTCAGATGTTCTTATGAACTTAATTAGCGATATAATTGATATCTCGATGATAGAATCAGGACAGATTAGGTTAAATAAAGATGTCTTTTTCGTTTCGGACTTAATTCAAAGTCTTATCGATCAATATGAGGTGGATAAGTTTAAAATGAATAAGGGTCATATTGAGTTAAGTTCCGAGTTTGACGAAGAACTTATGTTCATAAAGCTTGAAACAGATATAAACCGTTTAAAACAAGTTCTTTCCAATCTCTTATCAAATGCCATAAAATTCACTAATGAAGGTTCTGTAAGGTTATGTATAAAAAAGGGGAATCATAATCAAATCGTTTTTTTCGTAAAGGACACTGGCATTGGAATACCTCCTTGTAATCAAAGTGCGATTTTTGAGCGATTTAATAAATTTAATTCTGAAAGTGATACTCGTTTATATTCAGGTACTGGTATTGGATTAACCATATCAAAAGAATTAGTTGAGATGATGGGTGGTAAAATCTGGTTCGAGTCAGTTATTAATAAAGGTTCAACGTTTTACGTTTCGATACCTATTACAAACAAATCAAAAAAAATGGAAACAAAGACTTTAAGTTCCACAAACAGTAGTGTTCAAGGCAATTTCTCTAACAAAACAATACTGATAGCAGAAGACACCGTTTCGAATTTTAAACTTATTAAGGCTTACCTTAAAGAGTCTAACGTAAACCTTTTGTGGGCAAAAGATGGAAAAGAGGTTATTGATTTGTTGAATAATAATATTATCCATTTAATTCTAATGGATATTCAAATGCCCATAATGGATGGCATACAAACAACTATCGAAATTCGGAAAATGGGAATAAAAACACCAATAATAATTCAGACAGCCTACACACTTAATAATGAAATTGATAAAAGCATTTATGCAGGCTGCAACGACTACATTACAAAACCCATAAGAAAAGATGATTTTCTAACTAAAATCTCTAATTATTTATAACAACTAATCTTCTATACTTTTACTTTTCTCCTTTTTACCCTTAATCATCCATTTGTCTTTCACGTAAACCTGTCTTTCAATGGTTTGATCGAGCGAGATAAAAGTCTCAGTATTCGCAATCCCCTGAATATTTTGGATTTTCTTTACCAAGACATCCATAAGATGCTCATTATCGCGGCAGTATATCTTAAGCAAAAGGGCAAAGGATCCAGTAATAAAATGGCACTCCACAACCTCAGGCATTAACTTAAGGGCTTCGATTACTCCGTGGTACTGATTTGATGATGAGAATTGTACACCAACAAACGCACAAACATCAAAGCCTAAAGCTTTTGGCTTTACATTCATTCTTGAACCAGCTATAATTCCAGCATCTTCCATTTTCTTAACGCGCTGATGGATAGCTGCTCCAGAAATGCCACATTCACGTGCTATTTCTAAGAATGGCATACGAGCATTCTTAACTAGGTAGGATAGTATCTTTTGATCTATGGCATCTACTTGGTAAAAATCAGACATGGCGATTACGATTTAAAATTAATTCAACTATAAAAATATTAAATTGTAAGAAAAAACACACATAAATGTACCATATTTTTTAAAATAGATAAGATTTAATCAGAAATATCTATACACGAAACTCAGATTCAATATTTTAAATAAATAAAAAACCACATCGTTATTAATGTGGCTTTATAAGATAAGATTTAAAATTATATATGCTTGGAATATATAATCTTATCATCTTTTATATCATAAAAATCTTTAAGTACTCCCTCCTTTAAGTAACCATGCTTTTCATAAAAACCTTGCGTTGGTGTGTACAACGGTTTTGATGAGGTTTCGATATAAATTGCCCTTCCCCCTTTATTCTTAATCATCTTCTCTGTTTCGAGAAGCACTAGCGATCCAACTCCTTTCCCTCGATAATCCTCATGTGTAGCAATCCAATACAAATCATAACTCCCTTTTGTGCAGGCTATAGTTCCATAGCAGGAGTATGAAATGGTGCGATCGCCGTCCATGGCAAAAACAACAAAATACTCGCTTGCATCGCCTTTCTCTACTGCATCCTCAACGAGTTCGATGGCCACTGGAATTTCATGCTCAAGAAAAAAACCAGAAGATTCGATTATCTCCTTTACGCTTATAATATCCTCTGGGATAGCCTTATATCTTAACGTGTAGTTA
>JBPXJX010000796.1:0-11181 GCA_051715525.1 Bacteroidales bacterium | reverse complement strand
TTTATCTATTAGATTGTTATTGCTATCGTAGTCTTTATATGTAAAAACAAATTCGACGTTGTTACCAAAGAAATAAAGAACTCCTCCCCCTGACAAACTATCAGCCGTTATATAAATTCCTTTGAAATATTTTTGAAATTTTGCTGCATCAAAATATACTGAATCTTTTGCATTTCGAATTAAGTCTGTAAAGTCAGATGAAACGTCAATTTTTAATGTATCCTCTCCTTTGTATGTTGCAGATCCTATTTCAACGGGTTTGTGCTTGGCAATTGATGGAGCCAACCCATTATAATAAGTTTGAACGCCACTCGAATCTTTGATTGACTCATCAAGTTCGTAAACTTTTACATTTAGTGCTGTTTTATTTACACCCCAAACCTTTCTCTTTACTAATTTTAATACAAAAGATGATGCAAGGGGTCTCGTTATTCTTTTGTAGAATGAAGTATCTTTTACGTTAAAAATTGAGTTTGGATAATATCTTGTTACAAAATCACTTTTAACACTCCCAAAAATGCTGCTATTAACATTTCCTAAAACTGCAAATTGGTATAAGTTAGTAGGAACTGTTTTAACTCCAACGGTATATGCATTAACCTGAAAGGTTGTATCAAATTGTAATTCAATTTTATCATCCGAAGGGATTACATTTAATCCTAATGTATTTGGCTCATTATAGCACGAGCTTAAACTGGAAAAAAGTATGGCAACGGTTAAAATCTGAAGAGAGAAACTTTTTCTGAGAAAAGAACCCAAATTCGTGCTAAATCTATTTCTTGTCATTTACTAAATTGTTTAAAATCTGATCGTAAAAGCTATTGAATGATTCAATGTAACTATCCTTATCCTGAAATGGTAAAACGGGTTTACTTGTGCTATTGATATATTCGTTAACCTCTTTGTTTATATCCTTATCACCAAGAATTATGCCATCTGAAAAGTTGATGGCCAGTTTTGAGAGATTTACAAAGTCAGGCGTTTTCAAAATCTCCACATCTTTCTTTGTTATCCCTTCAATAAGAATTTTGTTGCGAACGTTTGACCTAAAGGTGTTTTCAAACCCGTCGTTGTATACTGAGTATACTACTTTTGACTTAGCAAACAAAGGGTCGTCGTAGTAGGCTTTCTTAACTAAAATGGGCACAAATGCCGAAATCCAACCGTGACAATGAATTAAATCTGGTGCCCAACGAAGTTTTTTTACTGTTTCGAGAACTCCACGAGCAAAAAAGATCGACCGCTCATCATTATCGTCAAAATAGGTATTATTCTCGTCGCAAAGGGTAAACTTACGATGAAAATAATCCTCGTTGTCGATAAAATACACCTGCATTCGAGCGCTTTGGATAGATGCAACCTTTATTATAAGCGGGTGATCGGTATCATCAATAACTAAGTTCATACCCGATAAACGAATCACCTCATGTAGCTGGTTTCGCCTCTCGTTTATACATCCATAGCGTGGCATGAATGTCCGAATCTCCTTGCCTCTTTCTTGTATCCCTTGTGGAAGGTTACGCCCAATTAATGCCATTTCGCTTTCTGGCAGATAAGGGGTAATCTCCTGTGAGATAAATAGAACCTTTGTGCTCTTCATTACTGTTTCAGGTTTCTGATTTAAAACATCAGAGGTACAAAACCCGGATTCGGTATTGTATATTAATCGATCCGTATCCGGGTAATAATTATTTTACAAAAGTATAAAAAATTATTTACATTTATCATAGGCTTATTATCTGATTTTTAATGATATCTTGAGTGAAAGAATTATTTGATACTCATTTTTAATGATGGATGATATTAGTTTTTAATTTTTTACGAACTTTGCACCGCATTTTTAACTGTATTTTCATCTATCGTTTAAGCTTTATTTAACTTTGTTCTTATTTCACATCTGCTGCAAATGGTTGTTATAAAAAATATTTCAGAGGTTAAGCTTATTTTATCGGATCTTCACACAAAGGGTCTCACTATTGGCTTTGTTCCAACAATGGGAGCACTTCATCTGGGGCATATCTCTCTTGTTGAGCGGGCTGTTAGGGAAAACGATATAGTTGTGGTAAGCATTTTTGTTAACCCAACCCAGTTTAATGATAAATCCGATCTTAAAAACTATCCTCGAACTCCTGAAAAGGATTTAGCCCTTATTGAGAAATCTGGAGTTCACTATGTTTTTATGCCATCTGAACATGAGATTTACCCTGAACCCGATACTCGTGTTTTTGATTTTGGCAATCTTGATAAGGTAATGGAAGGGGCTCATCGGCCAGGGCATTTTAATGGTGTTGCTCAGGTTGTAAGTAAACTTTTCAATATTGTAAACCCCCATCGTGCTTATTTCGGGCAAAAGGACTTTCAACAGCTGGCCATAATTCGTCAAATGGTTAAACAGCTAAACCAAAGCGTTGAAATTATTCCGTGCCCAATAATTCGAGAAAAGGATGGATTGGCTATGAGCTCAAGAAATCTTCTTCTCGAACCTGAAATCAGGCAATGTGCTCCATTGATTTATAAAACCCTTTCTGAAGCTCGAAACAAGGTAGGGTTATTGTCCGTTAAAGAAATGATAAGTTGGGTTGAAGAGAATATTAACAAAGAGCCCTATTTATCTGTTGAATATTTCTCATTATCGGATAGTACAACTCTTCAACCAGTTAATAGTTGGAACGATTCCAACTCAATAATTGGATGTATTGCTGTTAGAGCAGGGAAAATTAGACTAATTGACAATGTTTATTTTAAATAATATCTAATCAAAATGTTTATTGAAGTTGTAAAGTCAAAGATTCATCAGGTTTCGGTCACTGAGGCTAACCTCCATTACGTTGGAAGTGTTACTATTGATGAGGATTTAATGGATGCCGCCAATCTTATTGCCAATGAAAAAGTACAGGTTGTAAATATCAATAACGGTGAGCGTCTCGAAACCTATGTGATTAAGGGTGAGCGAGGATCAGGTAAGATTTGCCTTAACGGACCTGCTGCTCGAAAATGTTCTGTAGGCGATGTGGTTATTATCATGTCGTATGCGATGATGGATTTTGAAGAAGCAAAGAAATTTAAACCATCTGTTATTTTCCCTGATACGCTAACTAATAAACTTGTTTAACCCAAAACTCCCTTTACATTGAACGAGACTTTCAAAAAAGCGTTTAATTTTTTTTTATTCTTTGCCTTAGCAATTGTACTGCTATATTTTGCTTTTAGAAAGGTAGATATTGACGTTCTTATTAAAGGGTTTAAAGAGGCCAACTATTTTTGGGTAAGCCTTTCGCTTCTTGTTGGTTTCCTTGCTGGTATTGTAAGGGCTATTCGTTGGAGGTTACTAATGGAGCCGCTAGGCCCAATGCCCTCAAAAAAGAATGTTTATGCAGCCGTAATGATTGGCTACCTAGCCAATTTTGCTTTCCCTCGTATTGGTGAAATTACAAAGTGTGGAAGCCTAAAAAAATCCGATAATATCTCGTTTGAATCGTTGATTGGAACGGTAATAGTAGAAAGGGCATCGGACATGGCAATGCTTCTTTTCTGTGTAATCCTCGCATTTTTCATAAGGATCGACTTCTTTGGGCAATTCCTAATCGATAAGATTTTTAAGCCGATGTTTACTAATGCTTCTGGGTTTTCTTATGCTTCAATAATTGTTTTCGTTTCGTTTCTGCTGTTCTTTTACATCGTTCTTCATCTTATCCGTAAGAATGTATTCGGCAAAAAAGTAAAGTCGAAAGTGAAGAGTATGTATTACGGAATTGTTGATGGGTTAAAATCTATCACCAGAATGCGACGGAAGTGGCAGTTTGTTTTTTACTCATTCCTATTGTGGGGGCTTTACCTATTAATGACCTTCCTCTTACTAATGGCCACAAAACCTACAAGCCATTTGGGATTAACCGATAGCCTTTTTGTTTTAGTTGTTGGTTCATTTGGGATGGTGGTTCCTGTTCAGGGAGGTTTTGGGGCATTCCATATTATTACAGCCATGGGGCTAGGGATTTTTGGAATTTCATGGGAGGATGGCTTGGTATTTGCAACTCTTGGCCACGAATCTCAAGCGGTTATGTTTATTGCTGTTGGAGTGCTTTCGATGATATATCTTTTCTTTAAAAATAAAACTCATCAAAAAGGGGGTTCTTAAAAATTAGAATATGGCAAAAACCCGGAGTATGTACGTTTGCCAGAATTGTGGCGCCGAATCGGTCAAATGGTTGGGCAGGTGCCCTTCTTGTAGCGAATGGAATACTTACGTTGAGGAACGAATAAGCAAAGATACCTCTCGGCCTGGGTTGGTTGATGTTACACGAAATGCAACTCCAACAGCCATTAAAGATATTGAATCGAATAACGAGAAAAGACTTGACACAGGCATTGGTGAAGTAAATCGTATTCTTGGAGGAGGCATCGTAACTGGCTCTCTCATTCTTATAGGAGGCGAACCCGGAATAGGAAAATCAACCCTTGCGCTTCAACTTGCTCTTGGACTAAAACATCTAAAAATTCTTTATATATCGGGAGAGGAAAGCGCAAAACAAGTTAAACTTAGGGCAGATAGAATAAACCCCAATAATCAGGAGTGCCTAATTCTCAATGAAACTCTCCTTGAAAACATTCTCACTCAAGCCGAAAACGTAAAACCCGATTTAATAGTTATTGACTCTATACAAACCCTTTACTCCGATAGCATTGAGTCTTCCCCTGGAAGCGTATCGCAGGTAAGGGAGTGTACTGCTGCTTTATTAAGATACTCAAAAACAACAGGCATACCAGCAATTTTAATTGGTCATATTACTAAAGATGGAAGTATTGCTGGTCCAAAAATATTAGAGCATATTGTTGATGTTGTTCTTCAGTTTGAAGGCGATAGCAACTTCATATATCGTATTCTTCGCTCAGCAAAGAACCGCTATGGTTCTACCTCTGAACTTGGTATTTTCGAGATGCAAAGTGGTGGTTTGGTTGAGGTTACAAATCCATCGGAAATTCTGCTTTCACACCGCGATGAGGCCTTAAGCGGAATTGCCATATCAGCAGCAGTTGATGGGGTTCGTCCATTTCTTATCGAAATTCAAGCTTTAGTCAGCACGGCTGCTTATGGTACACCTCAGCGCTCAACTACTGGTTTTGATACTCGCCGTTTAAATATGCTTTTAGCAGTGCTGGAACGTCGTGCTGGTTTTAAAATGGCAACCAAGGATGTTTTCTTAAATATTGCTGGCGGAATTAAAATTGTTGATCCGGCAACAGATTTAGCCGTTATTGCATCGATTCTGTCATCTGCGTTCGACTCTCCAATCCCTAACGATACTTGCTTTGCGGCTGAGGTTGGCCTTTCAGGTGAGATTAGGCCAGTTAGCCGTCTCGACCAAAGAGTTTCTGAAGCTAAGAAGCTGGGTATGCAACGTATTTTTGTTTCAAAATATAATAAGGGCATTGACCTTAAAAGTGAAGGGATAAGTATTGTGCAAATAGCAAAGGTTGAGGAACTGGTTAAACACCTATTCGGCCGACAATAAGATAAAAAAAGCATATGCTTAAGGTCGAAAATCTAGAAGTACGATTTGGGAATATCACTGTATTAAAGGATATCAATTTTACAATTGATAAGGGTGAGATACTTGGAATTGTTGGTGAGTCAGGGTCGGGGAAATCTATTACTTCACTTAGCCTTATGGGGCTACTTCCTCCTCAGGCAAGCATTAATAGTGGTTCTGCTTTTATAGCCTTTTGTGATGGCTATAATCAAAACCTTTTTGACCTCAATGAAAAAAAAATTCAAGCAATACGAGGAAAACGCATTGCAATGATTTTTCAGGAGCCATTAACTTGTCTCAATCCTTCCATGCGATGTGGTAAGCAGCTATTTGAGGCTGTTAAACTTAATACAAACTTAAATAGCTCTGAATCAAAAAAACGCTGCCTTGCCCTTTTAGAGGAGATGCAGCTACAAAATCCTTTAAAAGTATACAACAGCTACCCACATCAGCTAAGCGGAGGGCAAAAGCAACGAGTAATGATTGCCATGGCACTTTCGGGTAAACCCGAATTGCTAATTGCCGACGAGCCAACTACTGCCTTGGATGTAACTGTTCAAAAGGGACTGATTGAACTACTTAAGTCGTTACGCGATAAATATCAAATGGGGATGATATTTATAAGTCATGATCTTGGCTTGATCAAGGAAATTGCCGATAGGGTATTAATTCTCCAGCATGGTAAAATAGTTGAACAGGGGTCTGTTAATCAAATATTTGAATCGCCACAACAACTTTACACAAAAGGCTTGTTAGCCTGTCGCCCTCCTATTTCTTATAAACCCAATAGATTACTTACTGTCGAAGATTTTTTGAGCGGCGATTTTGAAAAGAAACTAATTAAACAAGAAGAGGCTAAATCAATACGAAAAGGTAATTTGATCTATTCTGCTAAAAATGTAATAACAAGCTTTGTAACCAAACGAAATTTTATTGGAAAACCTATAAAGCAATTTACTGCGGTTAACGATGTTAGCTTAGAACTATTCGAGGGTGAAACACTCGGAATTGTTGGAGAGTCGGGTTCAGGAAAAACTACACTTGGACGCACACTTCTAGATCTTATAAAAAGTCAATCGGGTTTAATATTATACAAAGGGGTATCGCTTTCTGCAATGGATAAACATTTTAGCAAAGCCTTCAGAAAAGAAGTGCAGCTAATTTTTCAAGATCCATACTCTTCGCTAAACCCTAGAAAAACGATAGGACAAGCCATTACAGAGCCCTTAAAAGTTCACGGAATTTGTCGAACAAAAGATGAACAAAAAAAGAGGGTTCTTGAACTGCTCAACAAGGTTGCTCTACCAGCCGATAGCTACTATAGATATCCACATGAGTTTTCGGGAGGTCAGCGCCAGCGTATAGTTATTGCAAGAGCTCTAGCCTTAAACCCAAAAGTTATTATTTGCGATGAAATAGTCTCTGCCTTGGATGTATCGGTACAAGCTCAAGTGCTTAATCTGCTTAAGGATTTAAAGGAACAGCTAAACCTTACGCTATTATTCATATCGCACGATTTAGCTGTTGTAAAATATATAAGTGACAGAATTATTGTTTTAAAAGATGGTGAATTAATGGAATGTGGAACCTCGGATGAGATTTTCTATCACCCAAAAACTGAGTATACTAAAAATCTAATAAAATCTGTTCCAGGTTTAAAAAAGCAAACCTTTTAAAAGAAATCGTCCTCGTTAACCTCCTCCACTTTCTTCTTCTTCCCCTTTACCTTTTCATCATCACAGTTAAGATCATAAAACTTTTCAACCAAAGGCTTATCCCACTGATCGCTAGGTGAAACACCTAAACGAGGCTCTTTATAGACTTTTTCCATAAATATTGCAAATATTGGAAGTGCCATTGTTGCGCCTTGACCAAAATAAAGCTCTTGAAAGTGTACTGACCGATCTTCGGCTCCAGCCCAAGTTCCCGTTACAAGATTAGGTACCATTCCCATAAACCAACCATCAGCATGTCCTTGAGTTGTACCTGTTTTACCAGCAATAGCACCCGGAAGCTCATAGGTAGCTCTTAAACGATATCCTGTACCAAAGTTGATAACCCCTTCGAGCAAGTTGACCATCAAATAAGCAGTTTGTTCGCTAATCGCTTCACTTTTTTGTGGGCTAAATGACTCTAGAACATTCCCGTTTTTATCCTCAATTTTTGTAACCATCAGAGGTTCAATGTGAACACCTTTATTTGCAATTGTTCCGTAAGCACCAACCATTTCAAAAACAGACACCTCCGATGTACCTAAAAATACGGAGTTAACTGGCTGTATTTTACTTGAAATACCCATTTTTTTTGCAATATCAACTAACGCCTGTGGGGTAAATTGTTTAATTAGCCAAGCCGAGATATTGTTTACCGAATTAGCCAATCCCCACTTCAGAGTCACCATCTTACCATCGTACTTTGAACTACCAGAGTTTTTTGGAGTCCATGTAGAGTCAATTGGCTCACCATGCTTATTTCCAATCCTCTCTACAAAAGTTTGAGAAACATTTGGAATTTTATAGCAAGGCGAATAGCCTTCTTGCATAGCTAATGTGTAAAGAAAAGGTTTGATGGTTGAACCAACCTGACGCTTGCCTTGGTAAACATGATCGTACTTAAAATGTCGATAGTTTGGTCCACCAACATAGGCTCGAATATGACCGTTATGCGGATTCATAGCCATGAAACCTGCACGGAAGTATCGTTTATAGTGCTTTATGGAATCCATCGGCGACATTAACGTATCGCGCTCACCCTTCCATGTAAAGATAGTCATTCGAGTTTTTTTCTTAAAATTTGCATAAATGCTATCCATCGAAACCCCTTGGTTGCGTAATGTTCTATATCTTTCAGTTTGCTTCATTGCATGAAGCATGATTCCCCTAATCTGCTCGTTAGTTAACTTCGGATCAAAAAGTCTATTCCCGACAGTTCTTTGCTCATAATCAAAGTGAAATTGTAGGTAATTCGCTAAATGTTCCTCAACTGCCTCTTCGGCAAATTGCTGCATCCTAGAGTTTATGGTAGTATAAATTTTAATTCCATCGCGGTAAAGATCGTAAGGCCGCCCGTCAGGCTTAAGGTTTTTATTACACCAGCCATAAAGTGGGTTATTAGCCCACTGCAATGAGTCAACAGCATACTGATCATGTGTAAAATAGTATCTGGGTTCAGGTTTGCGCGCAATTAGGATTAACCTTAGCGTTTCGCGAAAATAGGTTGCAGGGCCAACATTATGATCTTGTACCTTATAATTTAGCTTGATTGGGATTTTAACCAACGAATCGTATGTCCGCTTATTGATAAACTCATATTTATTAAGCTGCGAAAGAACAAAATTACGCCGAGCCAATGAACGCTCAGGATTACGCACAGGGCTATACCTTGTTGGAGCATTAACTAATCCAACAAGAACTGCAGCCTGCTCAAGTTTAAGCGAATCGGGTGATGAGTTGAAAAATGTCTTTGCCGCTGATTTAATACCATATGAATTCCCACCAAACTCAACTATGTTAAGATACATAGCGAGTATCTCATTTTTTGTGTAGTTCTTCTCAAGTTTAACGGCTGTAATCCACTCCTTAAATTTTGCAATTCCAAGGTGCGCTATTTTTGATAAAATGAACCGCCTCGAAACCGTATCGCGTGGGAAAAGGTTTTTTGCCAGCTGCTGTGTGATTGTACTACCGCCTCCTGCTTCCCTATTTCCCATTAACAGGTTTTTAAAAAAGACCCGCCCTAACCCTCTAACATCAATACCACTATGGCTCCGGAAGCGTATATCCTCTGTTGCAATTAATGCCATTATAACATTTGGCGAAATTTTATCATAGCTAACAAATGTTCTATTTTGAATAAAGTAAGTACCAAGTACTTTATGATCTTCTGAGATAATCTCTGAAGCCAAGTTACTCTTAGGATTCTCAAGTTCCTCAAAGGTTGGCATAGGTCCAAAGGCATCGCTTGAGATTAAAATAAAAATCATTAAAATAATTAAAAGTGCTGCTGATACAGGCACCCATATCCAAAGGCGTAATTTCAACTTAAAATCAATCTTCTTTTGCGACATAGTCCGATTTTTTTAATAATCAATGCAAAGTTAACAATTATTTAAAAGGTATTATTATTGTGTAAAATCGTTCTAAACATCCTTTGTTAATTAGTGTTTAAAAAGGATGTTTTATCGTTAAACAAGTGTTTTATTGCCAGCGAATAATAATCTATTTTAAAATATTTTTTGTTGTTACCTTGTTTATTGTTTTACTTTGTGCCAAACTTTTGCAAACTTATTTAATAAGGTATGATTAAGAATCTTGTCATCGTTGAGTCACCTGCTAAAGCAAAAACCATTGAAAAATTTTTAGGGAAGGACTTTGTTGTAAAGTCAAGTTTTGGGCATATCCGTGACCTTTCCAAAAAAAATCTAGGTATTGATATTAAAAAGGGTTATGAGCCAGAATACATTATCAGCGAAGAGAAGAAAAAGGTTGTTGATGAGCTCCGCAAAAACACAAAAGAGGCAGAAACTGTATGGTTGGCTTCCGATGAAGACCGCGAAGGAGAAGCCATTGCTTGGCACCTTAGCGAAGTACTTAAGTTAGACCCAAAAAAAACGAAACGAATTGTATTCCATGAGATTACAAAAGATGCTATTCAAAAAGCTATCAAAAATCCGCGTGGAATTGATTATAACCTTGTTAACGCTCAGCAAGCTCGTAGAATTCTTGATAGATTGGTAGGTTTTGAACTCTCCCCAATTCTTTGGAAAAAAGTTAAGCCTGCGCTTTCCGCTGGTAGAGTGCAATCTGTTGCTGTTCGATTACTCGTTGAACGCGAAAGAGAAGTATTTGCTTTTAAATCATCTTCTTTCTTTAAGGTTAACGCCTTATTTAAAGGCGATTCCGAAATCAAAGCAGAACTTTCAGATAAGATAGGTACACTAAAAGAAGCTCTTGAACTTCTTGAGAATTGTAAAACGGCCACTTTCTCAATCTCTGATGTTAGCAAAAAGCCTTCAAAGAAGACTCCTGCACCTCCATTTACAACATCTACTTTACAACAAGAGGCAAGCAGAAAGCTAAATTTTTCTGTTTCTCAAACCATGACCATTGCTCAAAAACTATACGAAGCAGGTCATATCACCTATATGAGAACCGACTCGGTTAACCTCTCTGATACTGCCATTGATGCCGCAAAGAAAACAATTTGCAAAGAGTTTGGTGAAAAATACCATAATCCGCGTCAGTTCAAAACCAAATCGAAAGGTGCACAAGAGGCGCACGAGGCAATTCGCCCTACCTATATTGATAAGCAAAAAATAACCGGAAGTACTGCCGAGCAAAGATTATATGAACTTATTTGGAAAAGAACCATTGCATCACAAATGAGCGATGCACTTCTCGAAAAAACGGTTGTAACTATTAATATATCCACTTCAAAATATACCTTTATTGCAGCCGGAGAAGTTATCCTTTTCGATGGGTTCTTAAAAGTTTACCTAGAGTCATCAGATGATGATACCGAAGAGTCGGGTAAAGATTTATTACCTCCAATGAAAGCAGGGCAAACGCTCACTGCAAAAGAGATTTTTGCAAACGAAAGGTTTACACAACGCCCAGCAAGATATACTGAGGCAAGCCTTGTAGATCGGAAG
>JBPXJX010000795.1:0-1315 GCA_051715525.1 Bacteroidales bacterium | reverse complement strand
TCTAAAGTTATTAAGCGTGTAAAGGCTAAGAAGCGTTTATCAAGATTGAAGAAAATCAATAAATTCTCTTTTAATTGGCATCTAAAGGTTGGGATATACGCATCATTATTACTACTCATTGTAAGTTTTACAGGCATCTTCTTACGCCCACCATTCCTGATTTTTGTTGCAAATGATGGTGTTAACCTAAAATCAGACCCCAAAACAATTACAGAAGTATTTTGGACTGATAAACTGCGCGATATCAAGTACGATGCACAGCGCGATATCTATCTGTTGGCAACATCCGATGGAATCTTCTATAGCCGTTCGAATTTTTCTGCTCCTTTAGAGCAGTTCTCTGTTGAGCCTCCTATAAGCATTATGGGTATTAACGTTTTCGAAATTCTCGATAATGGCGATTACCTTATTGGTAGCTTTAGCGGGGCATACTACTGGAATCCATACTCTAATATCAATATTAACTATTTTACTGGAATGCCAGTAAAAATTGAAACGGGTTTATCATCTCCATTCGGGAGCTTTGCCATCGCTGGTTATTCTAAGGTATCAGAAAATGAATATTTCTTCGATTACGATAAAGGTTTAATAACTAAAGAATCGATCCCAATCTTTGATATGCCTCAGAATGTAAAGGATGCATTTCCATTCCCATTGTGGAACTTGGCACAAGAGGTTCACACCTGCCGTATCTATTCGCCATTAATTGGCTTGTTCTATATACTAATTGTCCCGTTGGCTGGAATCTCTTTATTCTTTGTCACCATTACTGGCGCTTGGATGTGGTTTGTTAAAAGAAAAGGTCAGAAGATAGGCGTCAGAAGCCAGAATCCAGATGCTAGACGTATAGAAAACAATAACAACGAACAACCCTCAACAAACAACTAATATGAAACAAACAACCCTCGAAACCGCCGAAAAAGTTCCTTTCAACCTTGATGGACGAAAGATGTTCACCAACGATAAAGTTGAGCTGATTCATCTCACACTTAAACCAGGTGAGGAAATTGCCTCACATGCAAACCCTTTCGATGTAATATTCTTTATCCTCGAGGGTGAGGGTGAAATTCTTTTCGAGGGCGAAAAGTTTAAGGCGTTGCCTAACGCTTCAATTTATATCGAAAAGGATAAACAGCGAGGAATGCGAAATAGGGACAACACAGTATTTAGAGTTTTAGTAGTAAAAATCTTTTAATTGAAAATTTTAAAACTCAATATAAATCACAATAACTTAAATTGTTTAATTAAAACCAACAGACATGAACACAAAAAAACTATGGATTGGCTTTATCATCGTAATGGTGGGCTGCTTTTC
>JBPXJX010000794.1:0-1881 GCA_051715525.1 Bacteroidales bacterium | reverse complement strand
TTGGCAGAGCTAAAAACAAAACTGAATAGCGCTAGCGTTAGCGAGTTTATAAACCAATTTGCTGATAGCGAGCAAAAGCGTAAGGATAGCTTTGAGCTGCTAAAGCTGATGCAAGATTTTACTGGTTTTGAGCCAAAGATGTGGGGCACATCAATCATTGGGTTTGGTAGCTACCATTACAAATCGGAGCGAAGTAGTCAGGAAGGAGACTGGCCATTGATTGGTTTTTCACCTCGCAAAGCAGCCATTTCGCTTTATGTTTATACAGGAGCAAAAGAGCATGAATACTTGTTAAAAAATTTAGGAAAATTTAAAATAGGTAAAGCGTGCATATATGTTAAAAAATTATCTGACATAAATCAAGATGCCCTCAAAGACCTAATTAAAGCAACTATTGATTTTTTGCAATCGAAATATGGTAAGTAGTTAAATTTTAAACAAATTCATTTCGGAAAAAAATCAAAAAAAATTGAATTAGATAAATTAACAAACTCAGATTATTGGTGTTGTATTAATTATTGATTTGTTCCTTGTAATAAATTCAGAAGGGGCTTTGGATTATCAGATTTAGCATTTTTTCTTATTAAACTGTTCCAGTTTAACTATTTCTAGCATAAGGGAAAAAGGTTTTCAATTTTTTTAATAGTAAGCCTAATATCCTAAAGGAGAATCCTAGTTTTGAGTAAAAGCTTGTTGAATATAGATCGGTACAAATCACCTGTTGGTAACAATTGTAGCAGATGACGGTAACAACAAAACAATGAAAAATATACTATTTGACTTTATATCAAAATACATTTCTCTAACAGAAGAAGAGAAGAATGCAATACTTTCGTTAGACCTATTTCATTCCCTAAAGAAAGGGACAATTTTACTCAAAGAAGGACAAATCTCTAAGGATAGCTACTTTGTTTTAAAAGGCTGTATTCGGACTTATTATGTTTTAGATGGTGAAGAAAAAACTACAGCTTTCTACACCGAAATGGATGTTTTGACACCCCCTTGTGTGATTAGCAAAACTCCTTCCGAATATTATATAAGCTGTGTAGAAGACTCTATACTTACCGTTTCAAATTCAGATATGGAAGTAGAAATAAACAGTAAATTTCCTAAATTTGAAATAATGTGTAGGATATTGTCTGAAGAACTATTAGCCAAGCAAAAAATTGACTTTGACGAGTTTAAAACCTCATCGCCTGAACAACGTTACTTGAACTTACTTCAAAATAGACCAGATCTAATTCAACGTGTTCCCCAGCACCAATTAGCGAGTTTCTTAGGTATCAAGCCTCAATCTCTGAGTAGATTAAGAGCAAGAATTTTTGAAAAAAGAAAGGAGTAGCTTCATTTCTTAACTTAAGTGAACGAAATTTGGCTAATAGCCTATCTACTTTTGCAGTATCGTTTAAAATAAAAAAGTTTAGATATGCAAAAGAAAGTTTTATTCATTGGTCTTGTCTTAATCATGACGAGCACTTTACAACTCAAAGCACAATATGCTAAAACAGATAGCACTTACAAAAAGTGGTTTGTTGGTAGTACCTTATTTTTATTAGGTAATTTTGATAAAACAAATAACCCAGAGTTTATACAAATAAATGCAGGTTATAGGATAACACCTAACGATGTTGTACTCTTTAAATTTAAAAGGTCTATTTATTCTTGGCCATTAGGCATCCCCTTTGGACCTGATTTTGATGCACCTGGACTAAACTACCCAGGACATGCACGTATACTTGCTCCTCAATTAGGATACCAGAGGTTTTGGTGGAAAGGTGTATATACATCTGTTACTGCAATGAATGCTTTTGAGAAATATATGGATGAGAATAATAAAAAGATTGGTAATGGATACACGTTATTTCTGGACTTCTATTTAGA
>JBPXJX010000793.1:0-3059 GCA_051715525.1 Bacteroidales bacterium | reverse complement strand
TTTTGCAATATAATCATCCCCTCCGGCTTCAAAACCAGCAATTTGGCTATAATCTTCGTTTCTTGCTGTTAAGAATGCGACTAAAACATTTTTCAAATTTGGTATTTTCCTAATCTCCTCACATGTTTCGATGCCATCCATTTCGGGCATCATTACATCAAGCAGGATTAGTTGAGGGTTATATTGTTGGGCTGTTTTTATAGCATCATTTCCATTTGAAGAAGTATAAACAATAAAGCCCTCTTTACGAAGGTTGTAACCAATAAACTCTAAAACATCAGGTTCATCATCAACAAGTAAAAGAGTATATTTACTAGCATCCATAGAAAAATCGATTTATCTGTTAAATTTAAAACTTATTAATAACAAACAAAAGTAGACCTAATAAATTAACAAATGATTATGTATTTGTTAAGTTTACATTAAGGAAATATTAACAGAGAAAAAGCCATTGAGTCCTCAATGGCTTTTGATAACAAACAAGCAATCATTAAATTAATTTTCAGAAAGAATAACTCTTTTAGTTAATCTTAGCTTACTTGATTGAATTACTAAAATATAAACCCCACTTGGCTGATCATTTATATTTATCTCTATCTCACTGGTTGTTGAGGATGTTCTTAAATTCATCATTGTACATCTTTTACCAATTGAATTTAGTATGCTAACGGTAGTGTTTTCCTCGAAAAAACCATTAATTGCTACTTTAAATACCCCAGCACAAGGGTTTGGATAAATAGTAACATCCTCATTATTTCTAATAATATCAATTCCTGTAGTATTTCCATTTTGTGTAACAGTAAACGTTTTGCTTGGTAAACCCTCACTAATTAGCGTTAACGTAGCCGTCCGAGATGCTGTTGTTGGGTTAACTGCTGCCGTTAATGTAATGCTTGTATTTCCAGAACCATTTGCAGCACTAACCGATAGCCATGCCTGATCGCTATCAATTCGCCAACCTGTATTTGATAATATTTCAACACTTGCAATACTCCCATCTAATGCCTGTATTATTGTGGAGTTTTCTACAAAATTTGCATGTAAAAATTCTGCTATTGGTCTTCTCCAAACGCCTCTAAAGTATGTACCCAAATAAGCCCAACCGTTCTTAAATGCAACGGATTCGATTTGTAAATCATTACCAGGCAACCCATTATTTGTCATAGCCCAATTACTACCGTTATCGCATGATGTATACGCACACCGCATGGAAGCACCAATTAGCGTATTACCAAGCAACGCAATAGCACTAGCATTACCCTCCGTAAACCCATTCTTTACACCTACCCAAGTATGTCCTTCGTCAGTGGATAAAAATATTCCTCGCCATGTAGCAGCAAAAATATTATTTCCGTTTACAACTAAAGAAGCAATAAACTGGCTTTCCAATCCATCATTCGATTTCGCCCATGTACTCCCATTATCATTCGAGATGAAAACGCCTTCACCCATCGTACTTGCAAAAAGTTTATTCCCCTTCACAATAACAGATGTAACAGTTTTATTTTGCATTCCATTGTTTAATGCAACCCAACTATTACAGCTATTAGATGATTTATAAACCCCATCATCGGTTCCTAAGTATATATCTGTTCCACTTGATGTAATATATGATACATACATATTCGTTAACCCATTATTCGCTTGAGTCCAATTAGCCCCATCATCTGATGATTCGTAAACACCACCACCTGATGTTCCTACAAGTAATTTGTCACCATAAACATATAAAGAACGAATAGCTGTTGTAAGTAACCCGTTATTAGAAGGAGTCCACGTTGCTCCATTATCAGCCGAAAGGTACACTCCAGCATAGGTTCCAATAAATATATTATCCCCCTTTGAAACAATTGATTTCACTCCAATATTAGAAAGCCCTTGGTTTATTCGAGACCAGCTTGCAGCTCCATCCTCACTTTTATAAACGCCACCTAAATACGAACCAGTAAATATTTTTGTACCATAGGTTGTGATTGCCTGTATTTCCCTTTTATCTATACCATTGTTAACCGCAGTCCATGAGTTACCTGAATTTTGCGAATGGTAAATACCAGCAGCAGTGCCTACATATATACTCGAACCCATTACGGCCAATGAAGATACATTCTTGCTTATCAAGCCAGTATTAACAGGGCTCCAATTACTACCATTATCGGTAGAAAGAAATACACCCTGGCCTCCCGTTCCTGCATATATTTTTGTTCCGTCAACTGCGATGGCAGGTACGGTGTATCCCGATATTCCATTTTTAACAGGTGTCCAATTAGCTCCATTATCTGTAGATAGATATGTTCCGTCAAACGTTCCCGCAAAAATATTCGAACCGCTTATCGCTAACGAAAAAATATTCAGGTTGGTTAAGCCTGTATTTACAGCAGTCCAGTTTGCACCACTATTTGTTGATTTAAAAACACCCCCTCCATAGGTGCCAGCAAAAATGTTACTACCGCTTATAGCAATGGCAAAAACAAAGCCATTCGACAAACCTGTTGTTGCAGAACTCCATGAACTGCCATTATTTGTTGATAAAAAAACGCCATCGTTAGTTCCTACAAAAATGGATGAACCATTAAATGCAATTGAGCAAATATTACTGCTTGAAATACCTGTGCTCGCGAAAGTCCATGTACTCCCATAATCAGTAGATAGAAAAACCCCAGCTGGCGTTCCAGCATATAAATAGCCTGTTAATGGATCTGCGCCCAAAACGCGAACATCTGCACCATGTGGACCAGTGTTTTGCCATTGTGCATTTACATCTATTTGCATTAGAAATGCGTAGATAAAAATAAAAAGCGTTTTTTTCATAAAATTGATAATCTATAGATTTAGAATAATAAAATTACCGACCAATCCATAAAGACAAGCCAATACAAGCACTCAAATACGAAGCATTTTGCTGTGGATTATCTTTAACCTCGCTAAGTGAGTTATACTTTACATTAAAATCGATAGAAAACATGTTGCTTATACTTAAGTCGAAGCCCGCCATTGGGGAAAATCCAAATCGTGTATGACCATAATCTCGCTTTAAGTATGTTGTATAGCCACCAAAATCG
>JBPXJX010000792.1:0-4094 GCA_051715525.1 Bacteroidales bacterium | reverse complement strand
GCTAACAGCCTGGCTGATTTCAGAGAACTTTCTGAAAAAGAAAGGGTTAAAAGTTCTTTTAGGATTATGAAAAATGTTGCTACTCAAAATCCACAATTTTTATCGGTATGGTGTAGTTGGGAGCTTGGGTTTATTGACGCAAAATACATCAATCCTTATGGTAGGGTTTCACTTACCTACTATAGAGAAAATGGGGTTTTGAAGGAAAATACTGAGTATAAGAATTTGGATGGTGATATAATTGGAAGTAGCTATCACTCACTTAAAATAAATAAAAAAGAAGCTGTAATTGATCCTTATAGCTACACCTATCCTGGATCCAACTTAACAGTTCTTGAAACGAGTGTATGCATACCAATACTTGAAAACGAGAAGTTTGCAGGGATAATAGGTTTTGATTTTATTTTAGATCATTATCAGAAACTTATAAAGGATATAAAACCTTATGAAGGAAGTATTGCAATGCTTTTATCTCAAAACTCTTCGATTGTTGCCCATTCAAATGAAAAATTTGTTGGTTTGATGTTCGATAGCATTTACCCCACAGTTAATAAGAAGTTCTCGATAACAAAAAACGTTTTTGAAGGCAAAAGTTTTTCATCCATATTTATAGATTCTAAAACAAATATTGAGTACTACGCAACTTTTGCAAGCTTTCCCATTGAAAAAAGCGAAAACCCATGGACTCTTGCCCTATTTGTTCCTACAAATGTACTTTTAAATGAAACAAATGCTGTTGCTAACAACTCTTATATCGTAATAATTATAGGTCTATTAATATTATTTATAGTAATTTGGATAATTGCATACAGCATAACAAATCCGCTTGTTCGCACTACAAAGGTTTTAGGTCAGCTTGCTCAAGGAAATATTGATCAGAGTAGTAAAATAAGCATAAAAACTGGTGATGAAATTGAGGATATTGGCCTTTCCGTCAATAAGCTAATTGATGGGTTATCAAAAACCGTAACATTCGCCAACGAAATTGGAAGGGGAAACCTTAGCGCAAAATACAATAAACTTAGTGAAGGCGATTTACTTGGCGAATCGCTTTTAAAC
Organism: Bacteroidales bacterium; assembly: GCA_051715525.1. Classification (GTDB taxonomy): domain Bacteria; phylum Bacteroidota; class Bacteroidia; order Bacteroidales; family Tenuifilaceae; genus UBA8529. The sequence goes on along the minus strand of JBPXJX010000792.1, from coordinate 3,035 downwards.
ATGCGTAAGAGTTTAGAAATTGCCAAAGAGCAAGAAGATAAGCGTAAGTCAGATGACGAGAAGATGAATTGGTCTACACAGGGCATTGCTAAATTTGCCGAAATCCTTCGTCAGAACAATGACGACATGAATGAGTTCTCATACCAAATCATAAGTAGCGTTATCAAATATGTTGGGGCTAATATTGGTGGGCTATTCCTTATAAATGATGATAACAAAAAGGAGATATATTTTGAACTTGCATCAAGTTTTGCCTATGATAGACGTAAATACCTTCAGAAAAAGGTTGAACTTGGCGAAGGCTTGGTTGGAAGATGTGCGAAAGAGGGTGAAACAATCTTTTTAACAGAGCTACCCAAGGATTATATCAATATTGTTTCTGGTTTAGGAAACGAAACTCCCGCATGTTTACTTTTAGTTCCCTTAAAACGAAACGATGAGGTTTATGGTGTAATAGAACTCGCTTCGTTTGTCCCATTTGAGAAGTATGTAATTGATTTTATCGAAAAAATTGGGGAAAGTATAGCAACAACCATTTCGAATGTAAAAATCAATATTAGAACCATTAAATTGCTAGAAGAATCTAGAATAAAATCTGAAGAGTTAGCTTCGCAAGAGGAAGAGATGAGGCAGAATATGGAAGAGCTTCAAGCAACACAAGAAGAATCAACCCGTAAATCGATTGAGACCGAAAGCCTTGTTAATGCGCTTAACGCATCGAGTTATGTAATTGAGTACGATTTGAATGGAAAAATTATATATGTCAACGAATCGTATCTTGAGCTTACAGGTCAAAAGCTAAAAGATATTGTTGGAGCTCATCATAGCGATAATATTGAGATGACTGAAAAGCAAAGAAAAGAATATGATGATTTCTGGAAAGCATTAAGGAACGGTTCTATTAAAAAAGAAACGAATAAGGTTAGCTTATCTGGCAAATCATATACATTTATTGAGACATATTCACCAATCTTTAACGAGAACCACGAGGTTATTAAGATTCTTAAGATTGCTCACAACATAACAGATTTTATTTCTGATACTAAAGGCAAAAAAGATTAGATTAGTTGCATTGAAACCAAAATAAAAAAGCCCAGATATCTCTGGGCTTCTTTATTTTCAATATTATTTGTTGATTACCTGAAACTTATACCAAAACCACCGCTATAAATTTTGTATTCGCCAAAGGTGTAATCAAAATGGAAAGTAATAATTGCGAGTTTTAGGCGAAGACCTGCATTTGCGCTAAAACCTTTATTAATTGCATCAAATTTTAAAGGATCAGTTACATCACCTAAGAAACCAGCATTCGGAACAGTATAATTACCTTTTAAGGCAATATCAGTAGTAGTTTTACTATACCCCGCTCCAGCATAAACTGTTAGCACAGGAATTGATTTTGAAACCAATAATTTTGCAGTATACCCCTTAGCATTAAAATCTAATGTTTGCTTTGTATTGCCTGTTTGAGCTGCATCAACATCAAAACTTGAAGTAAACTTGGTATAACCAAAAAATGCTGAAATATCAATTGGGACTGCTTTAAGTCCAGGGATAAACTCTTTAAACTCATTTTTAATACCAAAACCCCAAAGGCTAAATTCGCCTGCATCAGGTATTTTAATTTTTGGTAAAATTCTAAAATCCACTTCGGTGTTAAAGGGTAAACCTATACCGGCTTGAATCATTGGTGCAGGTACAAACTTAAGCCCAGCACCCTTTGGTAGTTGTAATTCAGTACCTGGAGGTGCAATAACTTTTGGAACAAGAATGGAACCAGCGCTTTTATCACCTGAAACTGTAGGCGATGTAACACTTTCACCTGATTTTAATGCCCAAAACTCAAGGTCAGTAGGCACATTAAAGGTTTTGGTATTTGATGGTAGAATTGTTGTTGAAACTGTGAATGTTAAATCAAAGCCAAAAAGTTTATGTGGCTTAGCAGTATTATACCAACCACTATTCAAACTTGTACCAAATCCTTTACCAAATGGTTCAAGATATGCCTTTCCCAAAATGTTAGCATCTTTCAAACTTCCATTTAAAAGCTCAGCAACTTCAACTTGTGCTTTTGCTCCAAAAAATAGTGTAAAAAGCATCAAGGCAGAGATTGATAATTTTTTAATAATTTTCATAGCTTCTATTGTTTAGGGTTTAGTAAGTTTCTTGTTTATTCAAATTTGTTAAACAACTAATGTGCAAAAAAGTTGTTTTAGTTGGTATCTTAGCACAAATTTATCAAATACCTTTAATAAAAGTACTTATTTTTGCAAAAAAAGAGAATGAGCAATATTCCCTTAGCCGAACGAATGCGCCCCAAATGCCTTGATGATTACATTGGGCAGAAGCATCTTGTTGGTGAAAAGAGCATTCTTAGAGGGATGATAGATAACGGCAATATCTCCTCATTTATTCTATGGGGGCCCCCAGGAGTCGGAAAAACTACACTAGCAAAGATAATTGCATCGCAACTTAAGCGGCCTTTTCATATGCTTAGCGCAATTAATTCTGGAGTTAAAGATGTTAGAGATGTTATTGAAAAGGCTAAATCACAACGATATTTCGACTCACCGGCACCTATTCTTTTTATTGATGAGATTCATCGTTTTAGCAAATCTCAACAAGATTCACTTTTAGGGGCTGTAGAACAGGGAATTGTTGTTCTCATTGGTGCTACTACCGAGAACCCATCGTTCGAGGTTATTTCCCCACTCCTTTCGCGTTGTCAGGTTTATATTCTAAAGTCGTTAGAAGAAGTTGAACTTAACGAGCTGCTTGAAAAAGTTTTTGAAAAGGATACCGTTCTTAAAAAGTATACATTCAAACTTGAAGAAACTGAAGCCCTTTATAGATTCTCAGGAGGAGATGCACGAAAACTATTGAATATTATCGATTTGATTTTCAACATACAATCGAGTAATCAGGAAATCATCATTAATAATAAGATTGTAGTTGATGTTTTACAGGAGAATATTGCTTTGTATGATAAAAATGGTGAGCAGCACTACGATATTATTTCAGCTTTTATTAAATCA
>JBPXJX010000791.1:0-8660 GCA_051715525.1 Bacteroidales bacterium | reverse complement strand
TGTTTGGAGCGAAGCGAATAAAATAGGTGGAAATCTGAATTCTACAAACTCCTATATCCCAACTGCTTGGGATAACAGAAATCTTTTTACGTTAACAGCAACCAAGGTTGTAAAAACATGGAATTTCGGCTTTAAATGGCGATATGTTGGTGGTGCTCCTTATACTCCTTACGATTTAGATAAGTCGAGTTTGAAAGTAGCTTGGGATGTGAACCCTAGAGGTTATATCGATTATAGCCGCTACAATAGTTTAAGGTTGAAGCCTTTCCATCAGTTAGATGTTCGTATCGACAAGATGCTTTATAAGAAAAAGTGGACGCTGAATTTTTATGTAGATATTCAAAATGTTTACAACTTTAAGTCTGATGAGGTTAGCCGCTTAGTAACTGAGGTTAATCCTGATCAGAGCCCTGTATACCTTGATCCAGCGGAGACAATTTACAAATTAAAATATGTTGAACGAGAAGGGGGAGGAAGTATTTTGCCAACAATTGGGATAATCGTTGAGTTTTAGAATAAACCAAATGCAAAGTAAGTCAAATACTGCTGTTGTTATTGGTGCTACGGGTCTTTTAGGACGAAGAATTGTTATACATCTTAAAATCAGTGGTTATAGCCCTGTTGTATTATCACGAAGCTCTTTAAAAGCAAAGAAATTATTTGGTGATGATGTTGATATCATAGAATGGGATGGCGTTGATGTCCAAAAGTTGATAGAAGTTATTAGTTCAGCAAAGGCTGTAATAAATCTTTCCGGTGAGTCTATTGCTAAGCGATGGACTGAAAAAAGCAAGAGGTTGTTTGCCAAGAGTAGATTAGACATCACTAAAAAGATAGTTCAGGCAATAAATGCATGCGAGTTTCCACCCGAGGTATTTATTCAAGCTTCAGCAATAGGCTTTTATCCTCATAATAGCAAAGAACTTTTCAGTGAGGAGGGAAAAGCTGGTTCGGGGTTTTTATCAAAATTAGTTTCGGATTGGGAGCAGACATCAAAAGGTATTAAGAGTCAAGTCAGACATATCGTTATTCGGACAGGTGTTGTTTTGTCGACCGAAGGCGGTTTTCTGAAAGAGGTTTTACCTTCTATTAAAATTTTTGCTGGAGGTTGGTTTGGCTCTGGCAAGCAAATTGTGTCTTGGATACATATAGATGACCATGCAAACGCTGTTTGTTTTTTATTAAGGAATGATAATTGTAATGGCGTTTATAACCTTGTTTCGCCCAATCCCATTGAAATGAAATTGCTTTTAAAAAAGGTAGGAGAAGTATTAAAACGACCTGTTTGGATATCAATTCCCCCTTTCATTTTGAGGCTTATATTTGGCGAAATGGCAAATGAGGTATTACTATCAAGCCAATCAGTTTTTCCTGTCAAGTTGATTAGTGATGGTTTCGAGTACAATCACAAAGAAATTGATAGCGCTTTGAAAGATTTACTCTAGGCTGCTTGATTGTGTTTGTATTATATTTGCAATATCTAATTCAACAATAAAATAGCGACCATGTCAATACTTTTCATAATAAACGACGCTCCCTATGGAACAGAAAAAGCATACAATGCTTTAAGGCTTGCAAATCAGGTTAAAAAGGACTCTCCTGATACTGAGGTGCTTATATTTCTTATGGCCGATGCTGTTTCCTGTGCTATTCCAAATCAGAAAACCCCTGATGGATACTATAATGTTGAGCGATTTTTAAAAGGATTGATTGCTAAGAATTGTCCAGTAAAACTTTGTGGAACATGTATTGATGCTCGTGGGTTAAGCGAGATTAAGTTTGTTGAGGGCGCTGTTCGTAGCAATCTTGCTGAACTTTCGGAATGGGTAATATCGAGCGATAAGGTGCTAACCTTTTAGTACCATTTGTAGATTTTTAATCCTACGAAAAAGGTTGTTAAACCTATTGCGTTAAGTGCAATTATATACTTCCACACTTCAATAAAACCAGCGCTTTCGTTGAATATTGCTTTTATTCCATCGGCAAGCATGGTTAGCGGTAGTGCTTGTATCAATGGTATAACTGCATCAGGGAAATTGTGATAGCTGAAGTATATGCCCGATAAAAGCATCATAGGCATTACGATTAGGTTGATAAGGCCGTTGCCGACCTGAGTTTTAGCTGTTCTTGAAGCAAAAATTACAGCTATGCCCGAGAAACATACTATACCAGATAAAAAGAGTGCAATAAAGGCTAAAATACTCCCATCAATTGTTATATCAAAGTAGAAGTGCGCAAAGCTGAAAACGATAATCGCTTCGATAGTGCATAATAGCACCCTTGCAACGATAAGAGATGATATATACTCCCATTTTGGCATCGGTGTTGCAACCATTCTCCTAAGAAGTTTTTTTGTACGAGCCTCAATAATTGTATATCCAACACCCCACATGGTTGACATCATAACATTCATTGCAAGAAGCCCAGGGATAAGAAAATCGATATACCTCGTACCTTTCTGAGTCATTGGTTTTATTTCAGCCTGTTGTGTGCTAGGTTTATAGCCATTAAAAAGCGAGGAGAGTTGTAGGTAAGCAAGCTGTCCTTCGGAATTGAATTTGTCGAAATGATAGCCGATACTATCCTCCTTTGATGTGATGATAAGTGAAACGCTCCCCCTTTTAACCATCAATTCGGCTTGCTTCCAATCAACAGGTTTTATTCTAAAAATAGTAACTCCAGCATTCTCGCTACCATATGGAATTGTAAAATATTGCGATTTTGAAATTGAATCCGTTTTTTCTTCGAGATTGATATCCTTACAATGATTTTTAAAATTATCTATTGTACCTTGCTCAATAACCAGTGCAACTGTTTTAGTCATTTCAGCCTTTTTGTTAAAGGCAATACCCAATCCCCAAGCCATTAAAATTGGAAAAAGTAGCGACCAAAATATAACTGAAGGCTCGCGGTAAAAATCACGAAGTTGAACTAGTATAAGTTGTATAAATGGTCGATTCATGAGGTTATTTGTAAGTTCTTAATCTCCTAAATGTTTGCCAGTCATTGATATGAAAAGATCGTCAAGTGTTAGTTTTCTACACTCTAAACGGGTAAGTTTAATTCCATTGCTTTCGACTTTTTGAAGAAAAACGGGGAGTTGGTCAATAATACTGTTTACAATTAATTTACCATTAAGGTTGTTTGCATCCCAAATCTGCTTCAGAACTCCTTCGTCGCAAAAGAACTTATCGGATATATCCTGGTTTGTTGAGAATTCAATGATTTCTTTGCTGTTATTAGCAGATAAAAGCTCGTCGAGAGTACCCTGGGCAAGAATTTTGCCCTTATCCATAATGATTATCCTATCGCACAAATACTCAGCCTCTTCCATGTAATGCGTAGTGAGGATAAGTGAGGTGTTTCGTTGTTTTTTTAGTTCCATCAGGATATTCCATATCTCGCGACGTGCGGTAGGATCGAGGCCTGTTGTAGGCTCGTCGAGGAGGAGTAGTTGTGCTTTGTTTAGTAGAGCAATAGCTAAAGCCAACTTCTGGCGTTGACCGCCAGAAAGATTTACAACATAGCTTTTCATTTTTTCGGATAGCCCAACAATTTCGATAACCTCATTAACCCTTTTAGATGGTAATTTGTAGAAACTTGCAAATAGTTGTACTGTTTCCTCTACGGTGAGTTTATCTATAAATCGGGTCTCCTGGAGCGATAAGCTTATGGTTTGGTGAAGTTTCTTCTCGTCATTGGCCCAGGTCATTCCGTTAACACTGATATGTCCTTTAGAGGGCTTTTGAATTCCCTCTATCATTTCAACAGTAGTAGTCTTTCCTGCGCCATTAGGCCCGAGTAAAGCAACAAATTCACCTGCCGCTACAGAGAATGAAATGCCATCTACAGCTTTTACCTCCTTGAAATGACGGAAAACCTCGTTAACTTGTAGGATTGTTGATGACATACTTGCTTAATAAAGATAGGCTGCTAAGGTAAAGAAGTTTAGCCCTTTAAACTAGGTGAGTTTGGTTTATTATTATTTTGTTTAAATGAATTACCTGACATTGCTCATTATTGCGTATTCTATCTCGCTGATATTAAATGGTTTTTGAAAGTATTTATGGATAAGATTTTCATCTAAAGCATTTGAAATCTCATCAGTGATATCGAAACCAGTGAGGATATAGAATGAAACATTTGGGAAATCCTTTTTTGCAATTCGGATGAATTCAATACCGTTCATGCCAGGCATTTTCATATCGCTAATAACAACTTTGGTATTACTGTTTTCCTTAAGTCTCAGTAACCCTTCGCTACCCGATTCGGCAGTAATAATTTCGAATTTCTTTTTAAAGTTTGCTTTGAAAAGCATTAAGTTAATTGGTTCATCGTCAACGTATAATACCTTAATTTGACTGCTCATAATTATACTTTTATTGGTAATGAAATTAATGCATCTGTTCCTTCACCTACTTTGGATTCATAACTTAAGTTTCCGCCGTACTCATTTATTATGTTGTAAGTTATTGATAATCCAAGACCTGTTCCATGTCCAGGATCTTTAGTTGTGAAAAACGGATCGGTGATTTTTGATATTATATCACTTGGAATTCCACATCCAGTATCCGAAATTTTAATGAAAATGTTATTGTTTTTACTACTTGTAAAGATAGTAATAGTTCCTTTATTATCAATTGCTTGAATAGAATTTGCAAGTATGTTTAAAAAAACTTGATGCAATCGTCCTTCATTGCATAACAGTGAGATATTCTCTGAAGAGTACTTCTTTACTATTGTTACTTTATTTTTGATCTTATTATTTAGCATCACTAAGCAGTTTTCAATTATCGAGTGTATATCGCAAATTGTGCTTGGAAGATCATCCTTACGACTATAGTGATTTAGACTAGTAACAATATCAGCGGCTCTTTTTACACCAATTTGAATACCGTCAATTAATGGAGCAACTTCATCGAGATGTTCAGGGAGTGTATCTTTTATATACGATTCAATCCCGGCGATTCCCCCATAAATGAAGTTTAAGGGGTTGTTTATTTCATGGGCAACCCCTGCAGCAAGAATACCCAGAGAAGCCATTTTTTCAGATTGTACAAGCTTAATTTGAGTTTCTTTTAAGTTGGCGATTGCAGCTTCAACTTCTTTACGCTGATAGTAAAGCTCTTCGTTTGTAGCTGTTAATTCTTCGTTAGCGGCTTCGAGCTCTTCTGTGCGCTCTTTAACAAGTTTTTCTAAGTTATTTCTATATTTATCAAGTTCTTCTTCAATTTTTTTCTTTTCTGTGATATCTCTTGTTATGGTTTGTAATACCATTTGATTGTTTAGCCAAATTTTTGATATTATTCCACTAAACCAATGAGTATTACCCCACGAATCAATAAAGCGATTTTCAATTAAATTAGTATGTTTTTTAGTACTTGTTAGCAAGTCTTGAATTTCAGATTTCACCAGATGATAATCATCGTGATGGATATGCGCTATTTTATTTGGGTTAGAGTAATCATTTGGTGTAATACCGGTTAATTTTTCGAAAGGTTCATTTGCAAAAAGGATATTTCCATTTATGTCTGATATCATAATTATTTCGGGGAAAGCATCAAGGATTGTTCTGTATCGCTCCTCGCTATGTTTCAGCTCTTCTTCAGCTTTTTTTCGTTCTGTGATATCTGCCATTGCAAGGATTGTACCGCTTTTTTCACTGTTGGCGCTAATAATAGGTGCCGCACTAACGAGAAAGTCGATTTTTTGACCATTCTTTGCCGCAAATGGAACCTCATACTGGTGTATGTACTGGTTGATTATTTGATGCTTTCCATTTATTATTTCTTTTCGATCGCTTGGGTTGAATAGTAATTTAAAACCAATCTCACCAATAACATCATCTGGCTGGTAGCCTAGCGTTTCAGAAAATTTTGGGTTAACAAACTGAATACGATCATCGTTATCGACCAACATAATAGCTTCATTCATGCTTTCCATGAGAACCCGATATTTTTTCTCACTTTCCATTAATGCTTTTTCAGCATTTTTTCTTTCTGTAATATCGATCATTGTTCCGATTGACCCAATAACTTCACCTTTCTCATTCTCAACAGGCGCTCCACTAACATAAAAGAAAAATTGTTCTCCCTGTTTTGAAATAAAAGGTATCTCATAGGACGATAATTTCTTTATGTCCCTTTCTTTGTTAGCATCTTCAACAATTTTTAAATCGACTTCATTATGTAAGAATTTGTAGGCAACTTTTCCAATTACTTCATTTGGTTCGTAACCAAGTTTCTCTGAAAATTTTTTGTTAACATAAAGCACTTTGTGGTCGTTGTCTTCCATTATAACAACCTCATTCATACTTTCCATTAGAGTTTTATATTTTTCCTCGCTTTCTTTAAGTTTTAGCTCAGCTTTTTTACGCTCAGTTATATCTGTTAATGCACCAACTGAACCAATTATTTTGCCTTCAGCATTTTTTAAAGGAGCTCCACTTACTAAAAAGTCCAACTTTTGTCCATTTTTGGCAATAAACTTTAGCTCATAACTACTTTGGATGTTTTCAATACGATTGCGATTTGCAATTTCTACTAGTTTTAAATCTTCAGGAGAATGAAGCATTTTATACCCATGCTTTCCTATGATTTCATCAGGTGTATAACCTAGTTTTTCTGTAAATTTTTTGTTAATAAATTCAATTTTGTGGTTGTTGTCAGCCACAATTATAGCCTCGTTTAAGCTTTCAATTAAACTCCGGTATTTTTCTTCGCTCTCTTTTAAAGCAATTTGAGCTTTAGTGCGTTTTGTAATATTTGTGTTTGTGCCAATAAATCCCTTTAATTCATTATTTATTATTTCGGGGACAGCAATACCAATTACCCAAGTTATTTCTCCATCAGTTTTTTGATACCGATATTCAGCGACAAACTTTGTTTTCTTATTTATGCATTTTTGCCAACCTTCAGATATTTTTTTTCTATCATCGGGGTGAATAGAATTTAACCAACCGTCTCCATATGCATCAGCAATTGGTATCCCTGAAAAATCTGACCATCTGGGATTAACATAGGTAAAGTGACCATTGGGTAAGGTTCTGAAAATTCCAACAGGTGACATTTGGGCAAGTGTTTGGAAAAGTTGCTGACTTTCCTTCAACTCTTTTTCTGCTTTCTTTTGTTCAGTTATATCTTTAAGTGAGAACTGTAATAGGGTTTTATCATTACTTTGAAACTTTAAGAGGTGAACCTCTGCATCCCAAAGGGCTCCATTGCTCTTTTGGTGGAGCCATTCAAAAGAAATGGTGCCTTCAATTAATGCCCTTTCAACGTAGTATTTTGATTTTTGGGTAGAATTTGTGCCATCGTATTGTATTGGGGCAGATACATCCATTGGCGTTTTCCCTAATACTTCTGCTTTAGATTCAAAACCGTAAATTTCAACAGCAGCTAAGTTGATATCAATGTAACGAAAATCGGTTGAGTCCATTACCACTATAGGTATCTTTGAACTATCGAACACCCTTTGTCTGAAAATTTCACTCTGTTTAAGTTTTTCTTCTGCTATTTTACGCTCAGTTATATCGCGCATGGTATCCATTAGGTATAGTGGATTACCCTTATCGTCCTTTAAAACGGTAACGTTAAATTCGGCATTAAAGGTTGTGCCATCAAACCTTAATACATCAGCTTCAAGATTGTCTATAAAACCCTTTTGGATTAGTGAAGGCATAGCTTCTGCTACTGCTGAACGGCTTTTTTCAGTTAGTAGATTGAATGCGCTAGTTCCAATTAGATCTTTCTCGCTTGACGCACCAACCATTTCAGCCTTGCGAGAATTGATAAAAAGCATTGTGCCATTCAAATCCATTAAGGAAATGCCATCCTGCGAGGTTTCAATTAATGTCTTATATCGTAATTCGCTTTCGCGAAGTAAATCTCCCATCCTCTTACGCTCGGTAATATCAAGAATGAACCCATCGAGGTATTCTACTTCACCGAGAGCGTTGAATATGGCCATCCCTTTTTCAAATACCCAGCGTAAACTGCCATTACGATGATAAATTCGGTATTCAATCTCCCAAGGTTTTTTTGATTTAACCGCCTCTTCAATTTGCTGGGAGATTAAAATGTTATCTTCAGTTTGGATGATGCTTTCATACCTTCTTTTCTTATTATCAATAAAATCATCAGCCGGATAACCGCAAAGGTTCTCAATTTCGGAGCTGATGTAAAGCATAGTCCAACTTTTATCAAGCAGACATCGATAAGTAGTTCCAGGAATATTGGATACTAATGACCGAAATTGATCCCTGCTGCGTTTTATTTCATTTTCAGCTTTTATACGCTCAGTGATGTCTGTTATTGAGATATGTCTTGCTTTTCGACCATTATAGGTTATTGAGTGAGATGCTATTTCAACATTTATAATTTCACCATCCTTCTTTAAATGCCGACTATTCCCTTTGATTGAATATGCAATATCGATTTGTTTAATTTCATCAAGAAACCTAGTGATATCTTCTTTCGGGCAAATATCTTTCAGTGTAAATGATAAAAACTCTTCCTTTGTGAACCCATAATGGTCTATTGCTGCATTGTTAACCTCAAGTATTGAAAGCGTTTCAATTTCATAAATTAGCATGGGCTGCGGATTTCGCTCAAACATGTAGCGATAGCTCTCATCCGATTCTTTTAGCTTTTCTTCAGCTA
>JBPXJX010000790.1:0-4859 GCA_051715525.1 Bacteroidales bacterium | reverse complement strand
ACATTATCGGCAATTGCGTCAACCTTTGGTTGCCCCTCTAAATCTACTCGTTGAAATACGTAGCCTGTATTTACTTCTGCGGGACAAATGACCAGTTCAACTTCAACGCCTGTATGTAATCCCTTACCTATAATGGTAACGGGTTGTTGGATAGTTCTTTGCTTATCTGCCATAGAATTTGAATTGCGTTTAAAAAACTACGCAATTTATAAAAAAATACCGAAACTAGTGATGTACTATGGATTAAGCTTTTGAGTAAATCGCTTATTATTCTGATATTTTGCGCTTTAACTCATCAACAATTTTTTCAAGATCAGAGAGTCTTGATCTTAACTCAGGTAGATTTTTATATACAGCCATTGAGCGACGTTGGGCAGATATCTCGCTAGCAGGACTTCCGAGTACTATGGCACCTTCTTTTTTAATATCGCTAGGAATACCGGCTTGTGCACCAGCTTTAACCCCATCGGCGATTTTAAGGTGAGGGCTAATACCCACTTGGCCGCCAAACATACAATTTTTACCTATTTTTGTTGACCCTGCAACTCCAGATTGAGCAGCCATTACAGTATTCTCACCAATTTCCACATTATGAGCAATATGAACATGATCATCGAGCTTTACCCCTTTACGAATTATAGTTGAACCCATTGTAGCTCTATCGATAGTAGCATTAGCACCAATCTCAACATGATCCTCGATAATTACATTACCTATTTGTGGAACTTTCTTATAATTAGTATCAGCTCCTGAGGCAAATCCGAAACCATCGGCACCAATAACAACTCCAGCATGGAGCACGCAATCGTTTCCTAATACACAATCTTCATAAACAATAACACTTGGATAAATAATGCAGTTATCACCAATGCTTACATTATCACCAATATATGCATTGGGATATATTTTTACATTCTTTCCTATTTTTACATTTTCAGAAATGTAGGCAAATGCACCTATATAGATATTTTCGCCAATGGTTGCTGAATTATGGATAAATGAGTTTGGTTCGATTCCCGATTTTTGTTTTTTTGATTGAGCATATAGTTGAAGTAACGACGCGAATGCCTCGTAGGCATTACTAACTCTAACTAGTGTTGCAGTTATTGGTTGCTCAGCCACAAAATCATTGTTAACTAATACAATAGATGATTGAGTATTATATATATAGTTAGCATATTTTGGATTCGCCAAAAATGATAAAGCACCCTGATGTCCTTCCTCTATTTTAGCAACCGTTTTAACTTTCACATCGGGATTTCCTTCAACTGTTCCTCCAAGGAATTGGGCTATTGCTTGAGCTGAAAACTCCATAATTTATTTTTCGTTAAACAATTCACAAAACTAAGTATTTCTATGTCATTTTGGGTAACATAGAAAATATTTTTTCACTTCAGTTGAAAGAGCCTGTGTGTTAAGAATATCGGAAGCATTAGCAATATCAACCAGTTCGCCATTATTATAGAGAATTTTAATGGAATCGTCGTTGGAGCTATATGCATTGTTACTTACTGAATCAGAAAAAACAAAATAATCAATTTTGTCCTTTAAAGAGGGATTGCTTGAAAGTACTCGGTTTTTAATTAAATCTACTCTGCTTGCTTCAAACGGTGAATTCTTCAGCTCAACTTTTAGCAATTTTCTAGTAACTAACATTGATGCTAAAGTTGAAAGGACTATATCGTTATGTGATTGCCACATTTTTGCAGCAGTCATTATATCATTATCGTCAAGATTAGAAAAAAAGAGCAAAGATTCAGAGGGGCATGTATGCTGCCTATCAAATGTAAAATCCTGTAAGGTAACTTCGTTTTCTAAAAAATACTTGAGCGAAGGGGTTGCAAACAAATCATCGCCTATTTGAACAAGTTCTCTTGCTCTTTGTAGCATTTTTATAAGAATTTGCTCGGCAACAACAACTGTTTTATGTAAATAAACCTGCCAATACATCAATCTGCGGGCAATGAGAAACTTTTCTACAGAATAAATGCCTTTAGCCTCTACAACCAATTGATCGTTAACAACGTTAAGCATCTTGATTATTCGCTCAACCCCTACTGTACCTTCGGTTACTCCAGAGAAAAAGCTATCTCGTCTTAAATAATCGAGTCTATCCATATCGAGTTGGCTCGAAACCAACTGATGCAAAAATCTTTTGGGATAATTATCTTCAAATACGTCTATTGCTACGCTTAAACGACCATCCATCTCCTTATTTAACCAATGAATAAAGCAACGGCTAATGTTTTCGTGGCTAACTTCCTTTGCAATGCTATACTCTAACGAATGGGAGAATGGTCCATGCCCAATATCATGTAGTAGAATGGCAATATTTGCCGCCTCAGCCTCCTCATCACTTATTAAATGACCCTTTGAGCGAAGTGTCAATATAGCTTCATTCATTAGGTGCAGAGCTCCAAGTGCATGCTGAAATCGATTATGGTTTGCACCAGGATAAACCAAATATGTTAAACCCAACTGTTTGATATTCCTTAATCGTTGGAAAAATGGGTGTTCAATTAAGTCAAATACAATGGGGTGTTGAATATTAATAAACCCATGTACTGGGTCGTTAACAATCTTCTTCTTATTGGTATGATCCATAATCAATTATCAAAAGTTGATTCACACATAATTCTATTTAACATCAATTTTAGCCAATAAATCTATACTATACAAAAACTGCCTCATAATTATATGAAGCAGTTTTTTATTTTGGCCTTATAAATACTATGGATTTACATCAGTTACTTCAATCTCAAAAACCAAGGTTGCATAGGGAGGAATCTTATCCTTTCCTAAATTATATGCTGATTTAGAAGGAATAATAAAAGTAGCCTTCTCACCTTTTTTCATTTGCTTTACAGCAATATTATATCCGGCAATTACATCTTTTGAACCAACTATAAATTCAAAAGGTTTAATCTTAGTTACGCTATAAAATCCATTAGCCCGAGCAACGCTATCAATATTAGAGTCAAACACAAAATCTTTATCATTTAAAAACCTTCCAATGTAATTAACTCTTACAGTGTCTTTTGCATTCACTGCAACTGCAGTTCCTTCTTTTATCTTCTTATAATAAATGCTATCTGAAGCTATTGAAACAAAACCCGAATTCTCAGGTTTACTCATGTAATCGTTTATTAATGATTGCTCATAAGCAACAGGATCTTCAACAATCTCTTTTAGCTCATAATCAAATATTAATGATGTATAAGGATTTTGTCCGTAAGATATATAGCTAGCCAAAGAGTATGGCATTACCAACCTAACTTTAGCCCCCTTTCTCATTTGTGAAAAAGCTTCACTTACCCCTTTATTAATAAAATTATCTTTTATATACACGCTATACGCTGGTGTGTAATGCGTAGTTTTATTATAAATTCCGTAATAATCATATAATAAAGCAGTATCTTTATAGGTAGTCTGAAAAATAACACCATCAAGATTTCTAATTACATAGCTAAAAAGCAAATAGTTGCTATCCTTTGGAGTTTCTCCAGTACCCTCATTTTCAACTATGAAATACAACCCGCTTGGAGTTTTATAACTTTCTAAACCATGAACTTGAATCCACGCGTTAAGTTTAGCCTTTTCATCTCCTTCGAGATCTTGAGGATCTCTATCACATCCAAAAGCGATAAGCAAAGTTGAAAAAAATAGGATGTTTAAAAAAACTTTATTCATAATGGTACTATTTCTATTTATGTTTAATACTATCGAGTCTAATCTGATATTTAACAGTTTCGTAAGGTTTTACCTGTTGATTCCCTGTATTACCAAATGCTAAAAATGAAGGCAAAACTAAATCTGAAACCCCAACCTCTTTTGTTAACAAAAAGCCTTGCCTGACTCCTTCAACTAGGTCTTTAGATGAAAGCACTATCATTTTATTACTAGTAGTAACTTCATCAATCACAGTTCCATCAAAAAGCATTCCTTTATACCAACCATAAACTGTATCTCTTATAGTAGGCAATGAACCAACTCCTTCAGGACTAAACTTATAAAACAATCCACTTTCAGAATGCTCAGTAAAACCACTAGAAGATAAATTCAGGCTGCTAATATAACTTTTTTCTTCTTGAATTTTGGCACCGTTAACACTAATAAGCTCAATATCGAATGCTAAAGGTGAATTTGATTCAACAGGCCCCATTACATTTTTACCATAGCCTAATGTTGAAGGAAAGATTATTGTTGCCTCTTCCCCCCCTCTAATGGCAAGTAATCCGTTTGTAATGCCATCGATTAAATTGCTATTTCCAACAATTAACTTAATAGGTGAAAAAGAACGAACAGTCGTATCGAGTTTTTCTAATCTTGCAATTTTGATATCATTGGTTTCGAATATTATCCCACTTAGAGTATAACCAGTAAATGTAAAGCTAACTGTATCGCCTAATGCAACTTGATAACCAAAGGAGGGTTTTCTAATAATATGGTAAACACCATCATTCTTGGTATAGCTCCAATTATTTTTAGAAATAAAACTTTCAATTAAGCTTCTTTCATTTTCAGCCTGTTCATCCTCAAGAGCCTTTTTACATGATTTTAAAGGCATGATGACTATGGTAAGCAGAAATAATAAAAATAAATTACTTTGCAATAGCCTCATTCTATTTACTCCCATTCCCTTTTTTCACTTCTAACAATTCAACTTCAAAAACCACCGATGTAAACGGAGGAATTATCCCAGTAGAGCTACCTTGCTCGCCAAAAGCAATCTTTGAGGGTAAAATAAATAGCGACCGCTCTCCCTCTTTCATCATACCAATAGCCTCTTCAAGTCCTTCGATAACTTGCCACTTTTGACCATAAACGAATTGAAATGGTTCGTTCCGCTTCTTAGTTGA
>JBPXJX010000789.1:0-5778 GCA_051715525.1 Bacteroidales bacterium | reverse complement strand
TACGATACCTGTTGGTTAATTCATTTAATGAGTGATATGTAAAATAGAACTTTTTATCGACAAGCCCTGGTCTAAATAGCTCGGGATTGTTGAGTATTATTTTAAACCCCATGTTATTAAGCTTAACCCAATCGCCAAACCTGTGCTTTTCGTTGATATTAAGACCGCCATCAATTTCGAGCTGATAATCATTTGCCGATAAAATGGTAATATAAACGGGGTAATTATATGGGAATGCAATTGTAGTATCGATATACACTTTGAATGGGCTGCTTTTATATAATTTTGATTCTTTAATTCCCCTACGCCCAACGCCTACATAGCTAATAGAAAAATCGTTGCCTAGCGCTTCAACCGATCTGCGAGCAAGCCTATAAGATTTTAGTATTCCAATCTCGTTCTGAATGCTTTTTGTGTTTTTTACCAATCGTAGCCCTTGAATCATATTCTCTGCTCCGG
Source organism: Bacteroidales bacterium (assembly GCA_051715525.1). Taxonomy (GTDB): domain Bacteria; phylum Bacteroidota; class Bacteroidia; order Bacteroidales; family Tenuifilaceae; genus UBA8529. The sequence goes on along the minus strand of JBPXJX010000789.1, from coordinate 5,319 downwards.
TTAGTCCTCTTGCATTATCGTCGTCGCGAACAATTAAACTCGACGAAACGCTATATATGGGTTCTGAATATCTATTTATTAGATAAGAAATAAATAAACAGACAAATACAGATAGACCAAACCAATACCATTTGGAGAGCATTAAAAATAGGTACTTTTTTATGTCGAGGGAATCCTCTTCGATGTTCGTATTAGGTGTGTGTGGGTTCATTGGTTACAGGGTTATAGGGTTGCAGGGTTGCAGAGTTTCAGAGTTGCAGGGTAGAGGGGCTAAAACGCTGAAACTTTGAAACACTGGAACACTTTTTTATAATAAAAGTGAGGGTTATATACAGCTTCGCTTGGTCAGTCACAGGTTAGCCTGCTAGACAAAGCAATGATTTAGGTAAAAATAAATACCTATATAGTACACTCTAATCTATTACAAATATAGCAATAGATGGTAGAATTATGTACAAATCCCAATAAAATGAAGGGTTGAATGATAATGATTATTCTTACAAAAAAGAAAACAACTACTTAACCAATAGATTTATCAGTAAAAGGGTTGTAGAAATTATTGATAGTGAAATGGCAACGTTTGGTGCGTTCATATTAAAGAGCTTTCCTTTGCGGGGTTCTACTACAAGAATATCATTGGGAACTAAATAGTACGCATCGGAAAACAGAAGATTCTTATCTTGAAGATTTACCCTTGATGATTTTATACCATCGGGCGTTTGCCTCATTAGCAAAACATTGTTGCGTTGAGCAAAATCTGTGAGATCGCCGGCTAACCCAATACCTTCAAAAATGGTTAAATAATCTTTTTGGTTAATAATTACACCTGGTTTTTTAACTTCGCCTAGGATAGTAACTTTGAAGCTAAGAAGTTTAACTACTGCTATTCCATCCTTAAGGTATTTCTCGGTGCTTTTTTGTATTAAGTTGCGACACTGGTCCATGGTAAGGTCAATAAGCTTTAGCTGTCCAAGAACAGGAAGGTGAACATACCCCGAGTCGTTTAAGGAATATCCATACAGGTAGTTTCCCGATTCGCTTCCAAACATAGTTGCCGACGATGAATTACCTAATCCCCTATTATTAAATAAGCTCGATACATTCGGATCCTGAGTGATAATTTGAATATAAAGCATATCGCCAGTTTTTAACTTATACTCAGGTATTTTTGTGGTTTTAAGATTTTCGTTGGCTATATTGTTGATATATAGAAGCTGTGCTCTCTTGTTACAAGATGTAAGAAAAGCAACTGCTACTATTGTTAATATGAAGATTCTTTTAATCATGATTATTCTATTCGTTTGAAGCAAAGGTATAAAAAAGAGGTGAGAAGTGAGTGGTGAGTGATGAGAAATGAGTGGTGAGAGGTGAGTGACTATGAACACCATTTATCGGGGTTATTAATAATTGATATTAAAATCTTTCGAACTTCATCATACCCTTTCATTAGTTCTTCATGCTTTGATGGTGAAATGTATTTTGAATCTTTAGCATAATCCAACCATACTTCTGTTTCAAACTCCTCTCCTAAAGAATCTGATAGCTTACTTACAAATGATTTAACATATCGCTTTTTTGCCCATGCCTCAGCAATATTTGAAGTTATTGATCTTGATGATCTCCTTATTTGATCGGTTAAAGAATATTTCTCTTCTTTTGGAAATGTATTAGTAATTTCAAAAATCTCCATTGATAATTTATATGCCTTTTGATAAACTAGAAGGTCTTTAAAACTATTTATTTGACTCATTTTATGTTCTTTTTCTCAAAACTCATTGCTCAAATCTCCCCACTCACTACTCTTCATTTATTTGATACAAAAACCTCTTTATGCTCTTCTTCGGGGTTTTTTCGAACTCTTCGGGGTAAAGTCGAACTTTGGAAATTTGGCTATATGCGGGTAAGCTTTTGTTAATCTCTATCCTATGCTGCTCCATTATCTTTTCAATATCTGCCGAAGTAAGTTTTGCCTCATCGGCTGCGTCTAAATCGGGGTATACAAGCGCAAAAAGTTTGTTCTGCTTCTCAATAACTAACGATTCAGTAATGAATGGAAGATTGTTAAACCGAGCTTCAATCTCTTCGGGGTAAATATTTTGCCCACTTGGACCTAGAATCATGCTTTTACTTCGTCCGCGTATAAAAATGAACCCATCACTATCGATTATACCTAGATCACCTGTATGCAACCAACCATCAATTAAAGAATTCTTTGTTGCCTCATCATTTTTGTAATAACCGTCCATTACATTCTCACCCCGTATCAGAATCTGTCCGGCCTCTGTTTCGGGGTATTGCGAATCAATTTTAATTTCCAGCGTTGGCAAAATTACTCCACAGGAACCGGCCTTTATCTTTTGCCATCCTATGTATGAGATAAGTGGACCACATTCGGTCATTCCATACCCAATTGTATACCTAAAGTTAATTTTGCGAAGAAATTCCTCAACCTCTTTATTCAAGGGTGCTCCACCAATAACAATTTCGATGAAATTGCCGCCAAACACATCGGTGAGCTTTTTATTTATCTTCTGATAAATCTTTTTGTTCAAGAATGGTATATTGATAAACACCTTCATTGCCGGGCGACTTATAACTGGCAGAATCTGCTTCTTATAAATTTTTTCAATAATTAGCGGAACCGCTAAAACAAGCCTTGGCCTTATCTCCTGAAAAGCCTGTAGGATAATCTTAGGCGAAGGTGTTTTGGTTAAAAAGGTGATATGGCATCCTATTGAAAAAGGGAGTAAGAATTCGAAAGCGGCACCATATGCATGAGCTAATGGAAGAAAAGATACAACGCTATCCTTTGGCTTGAGCCCAATATTGTTGCGACCAAAATCGATATTGGCAACAAGGCTATTTAGCGAAAGCATTACTCCTTTTGAAAAGCCTGTTGTCCCTGATGTATAGCTGATAACTCCTAGCTTATCGTTTGATATTTCGGGGTATACTATTTTGGTTGATGTTATTGATTTCTGCTCCTCCTCAATTTTAGTAATTAAATCGTTGTATTTCCTTTCCGCTTTGCCATCACGACTAATAAGAAGGGTATTGCTATCGATTGAAAAAATAGCCTTAAGTTGAGGCATTGATTGCTCTTCGATGTTATCCCAAATAGAATCACCCACAAATAGCATTACCGAATCGGAGTGGTTTACAATATGATGAATATCGTCGGCGGCAAAGTCGGCAAGAATTGGAACGATAACCGCTCCATACGATATGGTTGCTAGGTAAGTAGTTGCCCAGCTGGAATTGTTCCTTCCAATGAGCGATATTTTATCGCCTTGCTTTATCCCCCAAACATCAAAGATTCTATGAATTCGATCGATTTGTAGCGCAACATCTTTGTACTTAAATGTTTTACCTTGATAGTCAGAAAAAGCGGGTTGATCCCAATTCTCCTGAATGCTCTTTTCAATGTACTCTTTGATGTAATTGATTTTCATCATGGCTGTAAGGGATTAAGTATGTTTTTTAGTTTTGAGGAAACTGATATAAAAAACGTTTTATGCTCTTTTTGGGTGTTTTCTCAAACTCTTCGGGGTATAATTTCACTTTTACAATCTGACAATAAGAAGGAAGGGTTTTGTTTACCTCAACACGATTGGCTTCAATAACCTTTTCAAGATCCTCATTGGAATAACCCGCTTTGTCTGCAGCATCAAAATCAGGGAACACAAGTGCTATAAGTTTTTGATTTTGCTCAACAATTAGCGATTCTTGTACGAATGGCATATTATTAATTTTTGCCTCAATTTCTTCGGGATAAATGTTTTGACCGCTTGGGCCTAAAATCATGTTTTTACTACGGCCTTTAATGAAAAGGTAACCATCAGAGTCAATAACACCTAAATCACCAGTGTGTAACCATCCATCCTGATCAATTGTTTGGCTTGTTGCTTCTGGGTTTTTATAGTAACCAAGCATCACATTATCGCCTTTTACCAATATTTCACCCGGAATGTTTTGCTGATCATCGGAATCGATTTTAATCTGCATATTCACAACAACTTTTCCGCACGAATAGAGCTTTTTTGTTTTCCACGAATCATAGGTGATAATTGGCCCACATTCGGTCATACCATATCCTATAGTATAACGGAACCCAATGTTACGAAGAAACGATTCCACTTCGGGGTTGAGCGCTGCACCACCAATTATTACCTCAATAAAGTTGTCGCCAAACACCTTTGTCAGCTTCTCCTTAATCTTATTCAAAATTCGCCGATCGATGATAGGTACTTTCAGTAAAAGCTTAAGCGATGGACGCTTTAGCGCATCCATTACATTTTTTCGATATATCTTTTCAATGATAAGTGGAACAGCCATAACAACACGAGGGCGAATCTCGGCAAATGCATCGAGAATAATCTTTGGCGATGGGGTTTTAGTTAAGAAGTGGATATGACAACCAACTGTAAACTGATATAAAAACTCGAAAGCTGCACCATATGCATGGGCAAGTGGCAATATGGAAACCATATTATCGCCCGGTTTTAGAGGAATTACCCCGTATGCAAAAACCATGTTGCTCCAAAGGCTTCGATAAGGAAGCATTACTCCTTTCGAAAAGCCTGATGTTCCTGATGTATAATTGATTATTGCTAAATCGTTGGGTTCATCTTTATGATACGAAATCATTTCTGGGGTAAAGCCTTTCGGAAACTTCTCTTCAAAAAATTCTTTTACTTTTCCCCTTATCTCCTTTACAGAAAATGGCGTATTCTCGTGAAGAATGGAAAAATCGGTTAACGATATAATACACTTAACCCCACGCATATGCTCCTCGTTCAGGTCTTCCCAAATACCCTCCCCAGCAAAAAGAACTCTTGCATCAGAATGGTTTACGATATGATGTACGTTATCGGGCTTAAAATCGTGAAGAATAGGAACGAGAACAGCACCATAGCTCACGGTTGCTATAAAAGCAACCGCCCAAGTTGAAGAGTTTTTGCCAATTAAGGCTATTTTATCGCCCTTATGAATCCCGGTTTTTTCGAAGATGATATGAATTTTCTCAATCTTTCGGGCTACATCAGCATAGGTTAGCGTTGCCCCTTGGTAATCGGTAAATGCTGGTAAATCCCAATTCTGTTTAACGCTATCCTCAAAAAACTTGATAAAACTTTTCTCCATACAGTCCCCTTGTTATGGTTAATAATTTCTTAATAAGTGTATTACAAAAATTTTATGCTTTAAAACATCGTTCCAACTTACAAATTTAAAAAATTTACAATCAAACTTATTTTAAAAGGATAACAAAGATGATTCTCTTGCAGTTATCCCATTCGTTAGAATTAAATGCCTTTTATG
>JBPXJX010000788.1:0-6859 GCA_051715525.1 Bacteroidales bacterium | reverse complement strand
TTGGGGTGAAATGATCCTTGAGAATATCCTTGAAAAATCAGGATTGGTAAAAGGTCGTGAATATGCGGTTCAGGAAGCAATTAAAGATGCTGAAGGCAAGCGTTTTCAGCCTGATGTTATCCTTTCGTACCCTGATAATCGCAAGGTGATAATCGATTCAAAGGTTTCGCTGGTTGCATATGAGCGTTACAGTTCAAGTTCAAATAAGGAGGAGCAAGACAAAGCGCTAAGCGAACATCTACGGTCAATTCGAACACATATTGATTCACTTAGTTCAAAGAGCTATCAGGATATGGTTGGCTCACTTGACTCAGTGATGATGTTTATTCCAATTGAACCAGCTTACATGGTTGTTATGGAAGCAGATCCTGATTTATGGAATTACGCTTACAGTCGAAGAGTTTTACTTATCAGCCCAACAAACCTAATTGCTGCATTAAAGTTGATTTACAATCTGTGGCAGCATGAGTTCCAAAACAGGAATGCCATTGAAATTGCCAATCGTGGTGGTTTGCTTTACGATAAGTTTGTTGGATTTGTTGAGAAATTGATGTCTATTGGCGATAATATTCATAAGGCTCACAATAGCTACGAAGCGGCTTTAAACCAGCTGAAGGATGGAAAAGGCAACTTAATTTCACAAGCAAAACAGCTTAAAGAGTTAGGGGTTAAGGCAAAAAAAACGATTCCTAGCGAACTTATCGATGATGTTGATGTTAATGACTTAAGCCCTCAAGGTCAGCTAACATCAAAGGAAGAGGAGTAGGAATATGATTTCAATTTGTGTACCTGTTTATAATTTTGACGTTACAGAGCTAACCGATTCATTGTTAGAGCAATCTAATAGAATTGGTTATCCCATTGAGATTCTTTTGTTCGACGATCATTCGCTTTCCTACTTTAGGAATATTAACTCGAAGTTGAACAATCGAAAAGATGTTAACTACCTTGAGTTTGATTTTAATATTGGCCGTTCAAAAATTCGTAATCGGCTAGCCGATTTTGCCTCGGGGTACTGGCTCCTTTTCCTCGATTGCGATATGGTGATAGATGACCCCAATTTTTTAAAAAACTATGTTGATGTTTTACAAAAAGCGGATGTTATTTGTGGAGGAATTAAATACGGACAAAAACCATTCAGAGAAGAATTAATACTCCGATGGAAATATGGCATTCACCGCGAGTGCCGTAAGCCTTTACGTCGCCAAATGTCGCCATACAATTCATTTATGAGTGGCAACTTTCTTATTAATAGCGAAGTATTTCATACCATCCGATTCAACGAGGAGATTTCGGGTTATGGCCATGAGGATACCGTATTTGGTATTAACTTAAAGCGAAGTAAAACTTCAATACTTCATATCGACAACCCTTCGGTGCATATTGGGCTTGAGCCCTGTTTTGATTTTCTTCAAAAATCAGAGCAAAGCGTTATCAACCTTACCAAGTTGATGCAAAACGCTCCTGACTTGCGAAAGGATTTAGAAAAAACGGTAAAGGTTTTAAGGGTATTTAAATTCCTTCGATTCCTTGGTCTTGTAATACTGCTTCGTTGGGTTTTTCGTGTAATAAACCCTGTTATTCGTCGTAGCTTATGCAGCCGACACCCTTCGCTAATTATGTTCGATGTTTACAAACTTGCCCTTTTAGCAAAGCTTTATACCAAGGGCTGGATGGCTTCGCTTTCAAAATATTTTTAGTTGATAGTTGTTCGCATTAAAGCATCTAAACAAACGATAAACGAGCAACCATCAACGAACAACTACTTTTGTCTAAAGAAAATCTGTAGAGGAACTCCTGCGAAATTGAAGTTCACACGTAGTTTATTCTCGATATATCGCTTGTAAGGTTCCTTTATGTATTGTGGAAGATTACAGAAGAATGCAAACGAAGGTGTATGCGTTGGCAGCTGTGTCGCAAACTTAATGCGAATGTATTTGCCCTTGTATGCAGGAGGTGGATAAGCATCAACAACCTCTTGAATGAAATCGTTTAGTTTCGAGGTTTGTATTTTTCTATTCCGATTTTCATTAACCTCCAACGCTGTTTCTAATACTTTAAGTAGACGCTGTTTTGTTAGGGTTGAGGTGAAAATGATAGGTACATCTTGGAATGGAGCAATTTCCTCTTTTATTTTTTTGGTGAATTCAATGGTTGTTTTATGAGTTTTCTCAACCAAATCCCACTTATTTACAACAATAACAACCCCTTTTCTATTCTTGTTGATAAGGTTGAAGATATTCTGATCTTGCCCTTCAAAACCTTGTGTAGCATCAATTAGAAGTAAGCATACGTCTGCATTCTCAATTGCTCGGATTGAGCGCATTACCGAGAAGAACTCCAAATCCTCGTGAACCTTAGTTTTTTTCCTGATACCAGCAGTATCAACAAGGAAAAAATCGTGACCAAACTTTGTGTATCGAGTATTAATCGAGTCGCGTGTAGTGCCTGCAATTGGGGTAACAATATTCCTCTCCTCATCAACCAGCGCATTGATTAGGGATGATTTTCCCACGTTTGGTCTGCCGACAATTGCAATCCTCGGTATCTCAGTTGCTTCTACTACTTCTTCTGGTTTATCTGGGAATGCTTTAACGATATCATCAAGTAAATCGCCCGTACCCATTCCGCTAATTGATGATATGCAATATGGATCGCCTAACCCAAAATTGTAGAACTCGGTAGCATCAAGCCTGAGGTTGTTATTATCAACTTTGTTGGCAACAACAAAAACTTTCTTCTTGCTTTTGCGAAGTAGCTCAGCAACCTCAGTATCCATATCGGTAATACCGGTCATGGTATCAACAAGAAAAAGCACAACATCAGCCTCTTCCACAGCAATTTTTACCTGTTTACGTATCTCCTCCTCAAAAATATCGTCGGAGTTAATTACAAATCCACCGGTATCGACAATTGAGAACTCAACGCCATTCCAATCAGTTTTGCCGTAAATTCTATCGCGGGTAACTCCTGCAGTTTCATCAACAATGGCATGTCTGCCACCAACCATACGGTTAAAAAAAGTTGATTTACCAACATTCGGACGCCCTACTATTGCTACTATATTGCTCATTTTCTGTGTTGCTGTTTAATGTGTTGCTGTAATGCTGTTTTAGGCACTTTTAATGCGAGTACCCAAATCGCTTTAACTTGTTAGCGTTATCGCGCCAATCGGGATCAACCTTAACGAATAGCTCAAGGAATACCTTCTTGTCGAGGAATTTCTCCAAATCGAGACGAGACTCGATGCCCACTTTCTTAAGCATCTTGCCGCCCTGACCAATAACTATCGATTTCTGCGAATCGCGACTTACATATATTATTGCTCTTATGCTATCGAGCTTTGGACTCTCCTTATACTCTTCTATGTCAACTTCAATTGAATACGGAATTTCTTTTTGGTAGTGTATCAGAATCTTTTCGCGAATAATTTCAGAGGCAAAAAACCTCATGGTTTTATCCGTTAAAGTATCTTTTGAGAAGTATTCAGGTCCTTCGGGTAATGCTTCCTTAATCATTGTAGTTAGCCCATCGGTATTGAAACCGTGTAGCGCCGAAACAGGTAGAATTCGTGCTTTTGGAAGCAACTTGCTCCAAAGCGCTACTTTTTGCTCTACCATCTCCTGATTGGTTAAATCAACTTTATTGATTACAAGGATAATTGGTACACCAAGGTTTTGAATCCGATTCAGAAAATCCTGATTCTTGTTTGGCGATTCGTAGGTATCGGTGATGTATAGGATCACATCGGCATCATCCAATGCCGATTCCACAAATTTCATCATCGATTCCTGTAGTTTATATGCAGGTTTAAGAACACCTGGGGTATCGGAGTAAACGATTTGGTAATCGTCGCCGTTTACGATACCCATAATACGATGTCTTGTTGTTTGTGCCTTTTTTGTGATGATCGAAATCCTTTCACCGACCAAAGCGTTCATTAGGGTTGATTTTCCTACATTAGGATTCCCTATGATATTTACAAATCCTGATTTATGAGCCATAGCGCAAATATCTATTCAAACCTATTCATCTTTAGCATGTTGATTTCTGTTTGTGTCAGAAATCTCCATTTACCGCGGGGCAAATTTCTCTTGGTTAAACCAGCAAAGTATACTCTGTCGAGCCTAGAAACCTTATAGCCAAGTGAATCAAACATGTTTCGAACTACTCTATTCTGACCAGTGTGGATTTCAACTCCTACCTCTGTCCCATCAGAATCTTCAGTTAGTTCAACGGCGTCAGCTTTAACAATCTCGCCCTCAATCTCAACACCCGAAAGCATCTTTTCCATGTCTTCGCGAGTTACAGCCTTATCCAAGCCAACATGATATATCTTTTTCTTCATATGGCTAGGGTGGGTAAGCCTTTTGGTCATCTCGCCATCGTTAGTGAGCAGGAGGAGACCTGTACTGTTTCTATCCAAACGGCCAACGGGGTAAACACGCTCTGTGCAAGCGCCTTCGATTAATTCCATAACGGTTCGTTTGGCGTTTGGATCTTCAACTGTTGTAATGTAATCTTTTGGCTTATTTAGAAGGATATATACTTTATGCTCTGTTTCAAGCTTACGCCCTTTAAAGCAAACCTCTGAATTTGGGTCAACCTTTGTGCCTACCAATGATACAACTTCACCGTTAACGGTAATTAATCCATCTTGGATGAACTGATCGGCCTCGCGGCGGCTGCATAGCCCCGTGTTGGCAATGTATTTATTTAAGCGGATAAGCCCATCATTATCCACCTCAAGGAATGGTTTGTCGTCATATTCCCTTTTTGGTTTTGGTATGGGTTTATCTAAGTATTTTTTCTCGCCAGTTGAAGGCAAAACTAAGCGTAACTTTTCAGTTTTCTTAACTGAATCTGAAGCGTAAGGCTTCCTATCTCTAGTTCTATCTCGGCGTGTTGGATCATCAGAATGTCTATCGTCCTTCTCTTTTGCAGTGCGTGATGAGATATAACCAGTCGATTTACCTGCAATGCTTCTTGAGGTTCTTCTTGGCTCCTCTTTCTTTGAACCAAAACGACTCTCCCTTTTCTCAAAAGGTTTGTCATCTGATTTTCTCTCGCGAGAAATGTCTCTATCACTTGATTCCCTTTTTCTTTCAAATGAGGGTTTCTCAATTCTGGTGCGTCTCTCGGTAGGTTCAGAATTACTTTCAGATGAAGGCCTTTCTACCCTTTTCCCTTCTGTTGGTTCTTTCTTTTTTATAATAACGGGAGCATCTTCATTGCGTCCGATATGAGCAGAAAATTCATCATCACTCACTTTGAAAGTCCCTGTACGAGGCTTATAGGTAGATTTAACTTCAGCGCTTTCGCTACTCTTTTTGTAGGGTTTTCTTTCGTTTGTACTGTCGTCAGAATGTTTTCCTTTGGGTTTTTCTGAAACGAAGGGGGTTGTGTCATTTTCATCTGTTTCTTTGGTTGAAACAGGACGAGCCTTTAAGGTTCGTGGTTGGTAAACCTTGCTTGGTTCACTCTCGGAGTTGGTGCGCGTCTCGCGTTTAACTCCGACATTTTTCTTTATGTCTGTCATACTACTAGTTTAACTGCTATTTATTTGTGTGTAAGCAGTTTATTCAAAAAACGATTTATAAAATGGTTGGCAAAGATACACTTTATTTTTTGATAATCTATTTTGGGTAAATTTTTTATAATCAAAAGATTAATGAAAAAAGGTTGCGAGTACCAGGTTACTTGGAGTCGGTAGTTTTTTTTGAATTTTGTTCTTCGGCTTTTGATTTGGCCTCATTCATGTCCATCTCTTTTTTTACATCATCGGTAACTTTGCCAATTTCTTCTTTTATTTGATCGGCTGCACGTTGAAACTCACGATAACCTTTCCCCAAACCTTTTGCAACTTCGGGTAATTTTTTTGTACCAAAAAGTAGAAATGCCACAAGAGCAATAAAAAGTATTTCAGTCATGCTAATGAAAAGGAGGTGGCTAATCATATATCAAAATTTGGTTTTACAAATCTAAGAACAATCTTTGGGTACAAACAAAAAATCCTGCCTTTTGGGCAGGATTTTTCATAATATTTCAGAAATTTATTTCACAGCTTTTTGAGCATTCTTTCTCTCGCGCCATTTAATAATGTCGTAAGCAACAGGAGTTGCATTAAATACCGAGGAATAAGTTCCAACTCCAATACCAACTAAAAGGGCAAAGATAAATCCTCTAAGCACATCTCCCCCGAAGATAAAGATAACAACCAATACAACGATTGTTGTCATAGAGGTGTTAAATGTACGAGTCAACGTATGGTTAATCGCTCCATTGATGCTGTCCTTCAAATCCCATTTTGGATGGATTATTCTGTACTCACGAATTCTATCGAAGATAATAACGGAGTCGTTAATTGAGTAACCAATAATTGTTAAGATTGCAGCAATAAATGCTTGGTCAACCTCAAGGGTAAATGGAAGTAAACCATAGAATATGGAATACATTGATATTACAATCAACGAGTCGTGGAATAGTGAAACAACACCACCCATACCCCATTGCCAATTTTTGAAACGGATAGCTATATAAATGAAAATGCTTAGAAGTGCAAAAACTAATGAAAGAATAGCTCCTAGTTTAATATCTTCAGCAATTGTAGGACCTACTTTCTGAGAACTAAGAATACCAGTACTTTGGTTTGATGCACTAAAATCATTAAAAGATAATGATTGAGGATAATAACCTTTTAGTCCATTATAAAGCTTTGTTTCGATCAAGCTATCAACAGCAGCATCATTCTTATCGATCATGAACTTGGTAGTAACCTTCACTTGATTTGCTGAACCGAATGTTTTTACCTCAGGAGCATCGCCAAACTCTTTTGTTAATGATTGGCGAATATCAGCTA
>JBPXJX010000787.1:0-4176 GCA_051715525.1 Bacteroidales bacterium | reverse complement strand
TAGTGTTATCCAAACTGCTAATTTTGGATGCATGATAGGCCGTATTGGCGAAAATGGAGAACCTTTTGTTGTTGGTGATAAATTAAAAATTGTTGTTAAGAGCAATGGTATTCTCTACTTAGGAATAAATGATACAGATTTAAAAGATAATAAAGGTGAGTTTTTATCATCAATTAAAATTACTCCCATTACCGAAGGTGTTATTGCTGATTCAATATCCAAATAACTTTAACTTATTTTACTAAAAAAGGGTGTTTCATTCTGCATGAAACACCCTTTTTATTATTCAATAAACATGCTATTTCTCAACTGACGACTTAATGTCTGTTTTATCAACCACCCTGTAAACTGGGTAAGGGTTATAAGTTCTACTCCATTGTGGAACTAGGTATTTATCGAAGAAATTCCAAAACAAAAGCCCGTCATCAGCCTGTGGTTCTAAAAGATACGAAACCAAGTTTCCTAACTTTTGAGATGTTCTAAGAACTATTGTTCCTTTGGGGAATTCTTTAGTCTCCTTTACAAACTTCCCTTTTAATGTTTCGTTATAATGGCCCTGGTTTAATCGAGGAGTAGCTTTAAGTTCATCAATTACAAACTTTTGAACCTCAAGAGAAGTAATCATATCTAACTTTTCAACTGCTACTCCATGCATCTTAAGCAAATCAACAATAATTGGGTCGTTAATAGAAAGGATGTAAGCATACGGGGCTTTTACAGACTTAGTAGCAAAGTAATCAGCGATATAATCAACTGTAACATCTTTTCTTCTATCGCTAATTTTATAGCGCTCCCATTCATTATCAGCCTGCACTTTATCTGCCTCATATGACTTGATAGTAATCTTATTGGGTGTTGGTCTGCCCTCATAGGTTATTGCAAAGGAATCGGCAGCTGTTGGGTTTAAGCCTCTGGCTATAGTGCGAGCATCGGCATCTTTAACTATTTTCTTAATCTCAGAATAGTTAGCAGAAGCATAATCCATCAAGGAGTGAATAAGGTAATAGCATCCATTAACGCGAGTTTTAAAATCGGCATAAACATAGTTCTCGTTAAGGATCGATAAACGATTTCTAACGCCCATGTAGTTTGTGAAATATCGTGGTTCGGCTGCGTACGAAATCCAACCTTTGCTGTAATCACCCATATCGACAAACTCACCATAGAATAGGTTTTCAACCTTATACTTTTCTAGCAGATTTTTCGACATGGTTGGCACCATCTGATCGCGCATATAGTTAATAAGGTTTCTATCGCCATTAGGATTCATCATCCAAGTGAAGGCAACAGGTTCAACGTGGTATGAACCATTAGTAGTATGGCAATCCATAACGATCTCTGGATCCCATCTATTAATTACGTTTGTAACAACTCCTCGCATCTCGGGCGATTCAAGTTTCATAGCATCGCGATTTAAATCGAGCATCTGCGCGTTATACCTCACTCCCACTCCATTCTTTGGCCCATTCTGATTGGTTCTATTCTTTGTGCTAAAGCGCTCGTTGCCATCGGCATTTAGATCGGGACAAACCAAAAGAACAACATTCTTTAGCACCTCAGGGTTTTTATCTTTTAGCAAATCGCGAACATACATTAGCGCAGCCTCTTTACCTTCAACCTCACCAGGGTGAATATTGGCCTGAACGTAAACAACAACACGTTTATCGTTAATTAAATCCTTTGGTGATTTTGGTAAGGGATTGGCAATTATAAGTAGCGGAAGTTCACGCCCTTCGATAGTCTTTGCAATGATTTCAACAGCAACAAACTTAGTATTTAACTTCAGCTGATTTACAAAACCCATTACATCGTTATATGCTGATGTTGACTCGTAGTTGGTTTTCTCGGCCAAGGTTTGAAGTTCTGTTTGACCAAAAGTACAAGTAAAGCCAAAAACTGAAATAAGGCTTAGAAGTATAACTCTTTTCATATTATTTTGAATTTAATAAACGGTTTGACTTAGTAAAGGTAAAATAGATTAACCGATGTGTAGCGATTTTGTTTGCATGAATTCATATGAGACTTTAGATATTAGATGTCAAACTAAATATTAATATTCTGAGAAATTGTCAACTACACAAAGATTGCTTCGCAAAGTACGCTCGCAATGACGACAGCCATTACTTAACGTCATTGCGAATCCGGCTTCAGACGGATGAAGCAATCTATTCAAATAACCCACATTATCAATCTACATATCATCAACAAAAACAAACATATTATTACTAAATTTGCAACCTCAATTTAGGTTATGAAACGAGTTGTTGTAGGTTTATCGGGGGGTGTAGATTCGAGCGTTGCCGCATATCTGCTCAAAGAGCAGGGCTATGAGGTAATTGGTATGTTTATGAAGAACTGGCACGATACAGTTGGCGTTCTTCAGGGCGATTGCCCATTCGATGATGACCGAAACTTTGCCGAAATGGTGGCTCGTAAGCTTAAAATTCCCTTTGAGTATGTTGATCTAAGCGATGAATATCGCAAGCGCGTAGTCGACTACATGTTCGATGAATACGAAAAAGGTCGTACTCCAAATCCTGATGTGCTTTGTAATAGAGAAATTAAGTTTGATGCCTTTATGAAGGCAGCATTGGCGCTTAACGCCGATTACGTTGCAACGGGACACTACTGCCGTAAAGATGAGGTCATTGTCAACGGCAAAACTTACTATAGACTACTTGCTGGGCTTGACCCAAACAAGGATCAAAGCTATTTCCTTTGTCAACTCAGCCAGCAACAGCTTGAGAAAGCGCTATTCCCAATTGGACATCTACATAAACCAGAAGTTAGAAGAATTGCATCGGAGTTAAGCCTAGCTAGCGCTGATAGAAAGGATTCTCAAGGTATATGCTTTGTAGGCAAAGTAGATCTTCCGGTATTTCTACAACAGAAGTTGAAAGCAGTTAAGGGCGATATCATTGAGATACCTAAAGAGTACTATTCATCGCTTCCAGCGATTGAAGAAAATAACCTTGAACTACTCTCGAAACCGCTTTACTACAGTAAAACCGATGGCAAAGTGATTGGCCCTCATCAAGGAGCAAACTTTTTTACCATTGGTCAACGAAAAGGTTTAAATATTGGCGGTAAAGCAGAGCCAATGTTTGTAATATCGACTGATATTGAGAAAAACATAGTTTACGCTGGAATGGGGCAAGAGCATCCAGGGCTATTCAGAAAAGGGTTGTTCATCCAAACTTCGGAAGTACACTGGGTTCGACCTGATAGAGCAATGAAATCGGGCGAAAGCATCGATATGCTTGTAAGGATTAGATACCGCCAACCCTTACAGGAAGCAACGTTGCACGCTCGCGAAAATGGAATCTATATCATCTTCAAAAATCCTCAAAGAGGAATAACTGCAGGACAATTTGCCTCATGGTACGATAAAGATGAGTTGATTGGTTCAGGGGTGATAGCCGAATAGGTCAGTAATCAGTTGACTTTTGGGCTTCAACTTTTCTTTATAAAATCTTTATACTTCCAGTTAATTTCAGGATAAAATCCTTATAGGTTCAAGCGCAAATTTGTATCGTAAATACATACGATATGAATGCACATACTTTATTGGTAACACCTGCAATTAGCACATCTACAGGTTATGTTCTGGGGTTACTTATCTCCATTATTATTCTAGGCTACCTCGTTTATACTCTTATTAAACCTGAAAAATTTTAGGCCATGTCAATTCAAGATATCATTCAGGTTATACTATTCTTCGTAGTTCTAATTGGCTTAACACCAATACTTGGCGGCTACATGAGTAAAGTTTTTTCAGGTGAGAGACACTTTATGCTACCAATTTTGGGCTGGCTCGAAAAGGTAACGTATAAGTTTATAAAAGTAGGTGTTGATGAAGAAACGGATTGGAAACAATATACGCTAGGCCTTCTAACTTTTAATCTTATCGGCTTTGTTTTTCTATTTGTAATTCAGGTATTACAGGCTCATCTTCCTCTAAATCCCAATCATCTATCGAATGTTTCGTGGCATACAGCGCTAAATACTGCAATAAGCTTTGTTACAAATACCAATTGGCAAAGCTATGCTGGCGAAACAACCCTCAGCTATTTTATCCAAATGATTGGTCTTACAGTTCAGAATTTTGTGAGCGCAGCAACAGGGATTGCCGTTTTGCTCGCTTTAGTAAGAGGTTTATCTAGAAAAACCACCTAT
>JBPXJX010000786.1:0-2305 GCA_051715525.1 Bacteroidales bacterium | reverse complement strand
TCTGTAAAAAAAGCAACTTTTGCATACATAAAGAGGAAAAAGCTGCTTAAAAGCTATTGTTTCATATCTGAAAAAAAGTAATATATTTGCCCGATATTTTTCGGAAAAAAGTAAATATTGAATTCATTAATACAGAGAACAAATGCGTAATAAAGGTGCGGTAAAATTTATTGCTATTGCATTAACACTGGTATGTATCTATCAGCTGTCGTTTACTTATGTAACAAAACAGGTAGAGAGTAAAGCAAAAACTTTTGCTAAAGGCGATTCGAGAAAAGAGTTTCGTTATCTTGACTCTATGGCAACTGAAACTGCTTACAATTTCCTTTGGATTCGTAAGTATACTTACAAAGAGTGCAAAGAGCGTGAGATTAACCTTGGGTTAGACCTAAAAGGTGGTATGAACGTAACCCTCGAGGTATCAGTTGTTGACTTAATCAAGTCGCTATCAAATTATAGTACAGATCCTTCTTTCCTTCAGGCATTACAGCAAGCAGAGAAAATGGATGCTCGTACAGATTTTATAACAAGATTTGGTGAAGCTTATGAGAAAATAGCTCCAAACTCTCAACTTGCCTCAATTTTCAGTACAAGAGAATTAAAAGACAGAATTACTTTTAAGTCGACCAATAAAGAAGTTCTTGCCGTTATCCGTAAAGAGGCTGATGGCGCAATTAGCAACTCTTTCAACATCCTACGTACTCGTATTGATAAGTTCGGGGTTACCCAACCAAACATACAACAACTAGAAAATTCTGGACGTATTCTTGTTGAATTACCAGGTGTTAAGGAACCTGAGCGTGTTCGTAAACTTCTTCAAGGAACAGCTAACCTTGAGTTCTGGGAATCGTATGAAAATACAGAGATCTACCCTTTGCTTGAGCAAGCAAATGCTAAAATCAAAGAGATTAAGGATGCTGAAGCAAAAATGAATGAGGTATCTAAATCAGAAATCGCTAAGACTGGTGATACAAAATCTTCTGATAAGAAAGAGGATGAACTTGTTAAAATGCTTAAAGAAAAAGAGGGAAAAGACTCAACCCTTGCAAATAAAGACGTTGCTAACAATTACCCACTATTCTCTATTTTAAACCCAAGTATCGATCCACGTAACGGTCAACCGTTTGAACGCTCAATGGTTGGTAGAGCACATTACAAAGATACTGCTACAATAAATAGATATTTAAATCTCCCTCAAGTTAAGGCATTATTCCCACGCGATTTAAGACTTCTTTGGAGTGTTAAAGCCGAAGATAAAGCTGAGAGCATTTACTCATTATTTGCAATCAAAACCTATAATAAGACAAAAGCTCCGCTTGATGGCGGTGTTATTACCGATGCTCGCGATGAGATTGCCGATCAAAAGGGCGGTGCAGAGGTTTCAATGTCGATGAATGCTGAGGGTTCTAGAATTTGGGCCCGTTTAACAGCCGACAACGTTGGCCGTTGTATTGCAATTGTTATGGACAACTACGTTTACTCAGCTCCTCAGGTAAACGGTGAGATAAAAGGTGGTCGTTCTTCAATTACAGGCGGATTTACAATTAACGAAGCAAAAGACTTAGCTAACGTATTAAAATCAGGTAAGCTACCTGCACCTGCAAAAATTATTCAAGAAGAAGTAGTTGGTCCATCTTTAGGTAAAGAGTCAATTAACATGGGTATGATATCGTTTATCATCGCCTTTTTAGTTGTTCTTCTTTACATGATTGTATTCTATAGTCATGCAGGTTGGGTTGCAAATGTGGCTCTTGTAGCTAACTTATTCTTCCTGTTCGGCGTACTTGCATCACTCGGTGCAGTTCTAACCTTACCTGGTATTGCTGGTATAGTATTAACCATGGGTATGGCCGTTGATGCGAACGTAATCATCTTCGAACGTGTTAAAGAGGAAATGCGAGCAGGTAAAGGTGGTCGACTTGCTCTAAGCGATGGTTTCAAACACGCTTTATCAGCAATTATTGATGGTAACGTAACTACAATTCTAACAGGTATTGTACTTTTCGTTTTCGGTTCAGGCCCAATTCAAGGTTTTGCAACAACACTTATTATTGGTATTCTAACTTCGCTATTCTCAGCTATCCTTATCTCAAGGTTAATCTTTGAATGGATGCTAAACAGAAATATTGATATCCGTTTTGATAACAAGTTCTCTCGTAATTTCTTGGCCAACGTAAATATTAATTTTATTGGTATAAGAAAGAAATTATATGTTGTTTCTGGTGTTATTATCGCAGTAGGTATCATTTCGTTAGTAACAAAAGGGTTAAACTACGGTATCGACTTCACCGGAGGAAGAACCTAA
>JBPXJX010000785.1:0-2705 GCA_051715525.1 Bacteroidales bacterium | reverse complement strand
CAGAGCTACCAACAAAATTCCAATTGAAGTTTACCTTAAAATGTGTAATTGGATTGAGCATAAGCTAGGAAAGTTCAATCTAATTAGAATAGGAAGAAACATTGGTGAATCGACCTATGAAACGATGCTTGCAAACAAAATGATTGTTGGTAAATGTGCTCCACTTGATGTCATGAAAGCCTTAATTATTACGGCACAACTTGGAGTTCAGGATCCCAAAAAGAGAGGATGGGAAATCCTTAGCCATACCGAAAAATCAATCGTTATGCGCAAAACGCAGAACTTTAACAGCGTTCTTCAGATTGGACTCTTGGATGGTTTAGTTCGTAAATCTGGTGTAGCATGTGTTAAGGTAGAATTCAAACAAGAGATAAGTAAAGGTGCAGACTTTGATGATTATATTATTACTTGGCTTTAATAACGCTATACCCTAACCCCAACAACAAGAATATCATCGGTTTGGTCGGCGTTTTGCCTCCAATTATCGATTGAACGTTCAAGCTCGTCCCTTTGCTGTTGCATTCCAAGATTCGAAATAGATAAAAGTAGTTTTTGGTAACTTCTGACAGAAAACTTTTTTCTTGTTTCCTGACTTATTTGATCTGAATAGCCATCAGTAAATAGGTAAATACAGTCATCTTTTTGGAGTTGGAATTCAAGATTTGTAAAATAAGGTTTCTCTCTTAAATGAATACCTATAGGCATTCTATCAGCCTTTAGCTCAATTAGCTCAGCATTCCTTATAATATATATAGGATTATTCGCGCCTGAATATTTTAAAATCTTATCATCTAGATCGATGGCAATAAGTGCCATATCCATACCATCCTTAGCCTCTCGGATTTGGTTTGATTGATGTAATGCGAGTTTAATTTTATCTCGCATTTCATTCAGAATGGTATTGGTCTCTGAAAGCTCCTTTGTATGGATGATCTCATTAAGGTAAGAGATGCCAAGCATGCTTAAAAGTGCGCCTGGAACTCCATGCCCCGTACAATCAGCAACGGCTAAAACCAGGGTGTTTTCAATACGCTTGACATAGTAAAAATCGCCACCAATAATATCTCGTGGCTCGTAATAAATAAAATAATCGGCAAAAACGTCTTTTAAAATATTATCAGAAGGAAGCAAAGCCTTTTGAATATGGCTAGCGTAAAGTATGCTATCAGTAATATTCTGTTTATGAATTAGCAGTTGATCGCGTTGTTTAGAAAGTTCAACACTTTGCAACTCTAGTAGTTTATTCTGAGAAAGAATTTTTTCGTTTTTTACTTCAAGCATCACGTTTAAATCTTTATGATACTCCATCTGAACACGGACTTCTTCAGTAAGCATTTGAAGATCTTTATTCTTACGCCTCAAATCCTTGTTCTTGTCCATTATCTTCTTTGAGTACTCGATATTTTTATCCTGCAACTTCTGAAAAGCAATAAAAGTAGCCGATCTATTAGCCTCAAAGAAGTATGCAAAAAAGAATAATGAACTATATACTGATAATAATCGGATTATAAACTCATTATCGTAAAGCTTATTCAATGGGGTATCTACAAGATAAAAACCTACGGTTATTGCAATAAGTACAATGTTATAAATTGCTCCGGCTCTTCTACCTAAAAGGAATAAACTAAATAAAGGGAATACGTAATACCAATAAATTCCTGGGAATATATAATAGCTTTTAACCGTAAGTAATGTTGACCCATTACGATATAGAAAAAAGAGTTCGAGACACATGAAGCCAAATACCATTAAATGGCTTACTAATAAAACATTACGCTTAACCCTTAAATAAATTTGTAATCCAACAATTGCTAAAACACATAACAAATAGATATAAGATAGATGTATTTCATCTAACATCATCATTCTATAGCTATAAAATAGTAAGTAGAAGTGAGAACAGAAGGCAAATATGTTTATTAATGTGGTTTTTCTAACATCCTCGCTAATCAAACTTCCTCTCATTTTGGATGAAAGGAATTCATAGAATACTTTTCTCATTCGTTTGATATGTAGCGACTCTAAAGCCATTCAGTGTTTTTACCGTTATATTTGTTCGATGTTTTTAAAAAAAGTTAACCAATATCAATATTACAAAAAAAACATAGGAAAACCTTTATAACTTGACAAATATCAGAATAACATTGATTAATTGATACTTATCAATAAATTACAAACTTTTATAGATACTATCTTTTACAAGATACCATCAATACTTAGAACCCCCACTGGAAATAGGTAAATTATTTGAAACCTCGATTAAATAAGCCAACTATTATCCTAAATTGCTTATCCTATCGAGCCTGTAGGCATCAAGAATTTTTATTCGTCGACCATCGAGTTCAATAACATTTTCGTTACAAAAACCTGAAAGAGTACGAATAGCGTTAGATGTGGTCATATTAGACAGATTGGCCAAATCCTCACGTGAGAGATACACTTTAATGGTTTGTTCATCATCCTCAAGTCCGTATGTATCGCGAAGGAAAAGAAGCGACTCTGCCAATCGACCACGGATATGCTTCTGGGTTAAGGTAATTGTTCTATTATTGGAGAAACCAAGTTCAGTGGCTAAAGATTTTAGAATATGGAAGGTTAGCTCTGCATTTGTTTTCAGAATTTCAATTAGCGCTTCGCGTTCAATGGTGCAGATTATTGAATCCTCAAGCGCTTCTGCAGTTGCAATATGGTTTTCGTCGGCAAAA